>MHEL01000141.1:0-6313 GCA_001803815.1 Nitrospirae bacterium RBG_19FT_COMBO_42_15
AGCTCCTCGTCTGTAAAGCCGTAGTGCCTTGCCAATACCTTGTCAATTTCGTCAATGATGGGCTTGGATTTTTGAATCTTGAATGACTGAGTTTCAGTAAGTCCTGTTTGCCTTTGATTGCGTACCATTATTGTGCTATTACTTTGTAAGTCGGCCAAATATTTTTCTCCAAGGCTGTAAAGAACCTGATCAGTAAAAACAGTTTGAGGAATTGCAAAGTTTTGTATATCATAAGGATTAAGGTCACGGCATGTTGTCGTAATAGTATACCACCACCAAAACAGGCCACTGCTAAGAATAACAATTGCTGGTTTGACGAAATTCTTATCGTCAAGCATAAACCATGTTTCACGAGAAGAATGTCCTTCTTCCCCATTAATTTTGAATACGGGAGGAAAATCTGTAAACACTTTCCAATATAAACCTCCAGTAGTTCTATAAAAAATCTGATGTCCATTGTTTACCAGATAATTAGCTAATATTGTCTTAATATTTAAGAGCTTTTCTAAAATAGATTTTTCAATCTTATTCCCAAGCTTAGGTACCCAAAAAACCAATCTTTGGCGAGGAACTTCTACATAGTCAATTATTTTAATCAACGGGTCTCTATTATCTGATGTCCATTTTTGATACCTTGTGGAAAAAGTGCGGTTGCCTTTTGAAGGGGCAGCAACAAAAATAGTGATGGCACGATTAACAGTATCAAAAAGTTTAGCTGGTCGCCAAGCATAATTAGAATACCAAAGATCATGCTTTTCTTCTAAAAGGTCTTGCACAATTTTCATTCGCTGAGTAGAAACTATTGACATTGGGAAGATCATGCTCATATTCCCATCTTTATTTAAAAGGCGCAGACTTTGTTCAACACACATAGCATGGATGGTGTTACTTTCAATGCACTTGAAATCGTGCGGTGTGTAATCAACTTCGCGTACTTCAAGAAATGGCGGATTGCCAATAATCACATCAAATCCGCCGTTTTTCAGAATGCCGTAGAATTCAATGAACCAGTGAAAGGGGTGGTGGGAGTTTAGCCATTGTTCAAATCCCCCTGTATCCCCCTTTTTCAAAGGGGGACTTGCTGATTTCCCCCCTTTAGCAGCATCAACGCCATATTCCCTTGCCAAATATATGTTTAATTCATCTTCAAGGGCTTTTAAACGGCTCTTTAATTCCTGTTTATCCTCTGCTGCAATTTCGCCTCCCAACTCTGTCTGCTGTTGATGGAACAGCTTAAACAGTCTGTCAATTTCCTCTGCCTGTTCTTCAATCTTCTCCATTGTGTTTTCAAAGTCCAGCTTGCTTGTAACAGCGTGTTTAACTTCATCATAAGTAGCAAAACCGACAAGGGTATTTCCTGCGCGGATATTAAAATCAATATCCGGCAATGGCTCTATATGCTCAATGCTGTCTATCTGGGCAACGAGCTTGAGGAAGAGCCGCAGCTTGCAGATTTCTATTGCCTCTTCCATGATGTCAACGCCATAGAGGTTATTGACGATTATTGATTTGTAGACAAAGTATTTTAGGTTTGGATGCTCTTCAACTCGTTTTAGTATTTTTTTAAAATCACTGTATTTATCAGAGCGGTGTTTTTCTCCTGAATGTTCCAGTTCATCAAGAAATATCTGCATCCTGTCAAGACATGCCTCATAGAGCGGTTCAAGGATGTTTAATGCAGCAAAGAGAAATGCGCCTGAGCCGCAGGTGGGGTCAAGGACTGTTACCTTTTCAGTGGCATGATAAAAGGCGCGAAGCAGCTCCGGGCCTTCACTATTTTCAATTACATCCTGTGCAAACTGGCGGATATTTAGGTTATATGTGATAAGGTCATTGAGCTCCCTAACATCGCCATTGACAAGTTTGCTTCTCAGTTCAAGACATCTTTTTCTGCGTTCAACATACTCCCGCCATGTCTCTGTTGGCAGAGTAAGTTTTTTTCCGCTGGCATCACGCAGGTCAGCCTCGCCAAGATTATAGCGTTTGTCAAACATGCGCGCCTTTGGGTCAGGCATCCCCTTCTGCACAAAGTCAGGAAGGGCGGATTCAGGTATAATAACATCGCTATTGTCATCAATAACCCCTGTTTTCACAGCATCATAGATATATCTGTCAGGGTCGGATTGAAGCAGCCGCCAGACAGAGGGTTCACCATCAAATGCAATCCTGCATTTCTGTTTAGCCGCATCAAATAGAAATGGAATTACAGTATTTTTGCTGATGTATTCGGTAATATCCTCTTTTGTGTAATATGCGCCCATCTGCTTCTGGTTGATGTATTTTTCAAAGATATAGCCGAGCACATCAGGATTGATTTCATTGTCTTTTTTAAGAGGCCTTTCATCAAGGTGCCATTGATACTGGTCAAAAAAGTCAAAGAGCTTTTCAAAGGCAGCATCAGCAATCTGAATATGTTTGCCGTGCAGCTCCTCTATCTGGTGCTTGAGAAACAGCCCGCCATTAAGATATGGAATCTTCCCAAGCAATTTATTTATCTCTGCTGTGCGTTCATTCTCCTTTTTTGCAAAGCCTTCAAAGAACAAAGGGGAGAGAAAACTTTTATAAAAGCGGTCTTTCCCGCACTGTTTGCTATGGGTCAATCTTGTCTTGAGATAATCAGGGTTATTATCAAGAAATCCTTTTCTCTGGATAAAATAAATAAACATAAGACGGTTAAGCATGACAGAGGCATACCATCTTTGAAGTTCATCATCTGGAATCCCATCAATAAATTTTAGGAATCCGTCATGTTCTGCTTTAAAGCGCTCATAGAAGCGTTTTGTCACCTTTTCTATATCAAAGGCGCTGCGCGCGCGGCTGCTGACCTCTACAATCGTAAGAAGCTCTTCCTCTTCAAGACCAAAGGCTATTTCCTGAAGCTTCTGAATTAAAGAGTCGCCGGGTTGATTTAAGTGATATGCATGTTCTCTGCAGGCGCTTGGTTTGCCAGCCTCACGCTTTACCCACTGCCATATTTGGATTGTTTTATTGGCATCGGTGTAAATAATTATGTGCTCATGGACTGATTTCGCTGTCTGCCTTTCTATTTTGCGTCTGACGGCATAGTCAGGAATATTGCCATTGCTTAAAGGGCTGCATAACAGGGCAATCATTCCATGCTTTTCTGCAACTGATTGAAGGATAAAATTTTGGCTGTCTATGGGAACATCGTAGCGATTATTGCAGCGATCCCAGCCTAATTCTTGGCTGAAAAGATTTTTGAAGTCAAAGTCTTTTAGATATTTACGGGTTTGTGCAATGTTTAATGGCATTTTATTTTTTTACCAGCCCCATTGAGCATATAATCCTCGGCTCCTGCGTCCGTTCGTCTTCATGGATTATACAGAGCCTGCCTTCCTCACGCAAGGCAATAACCAGCCGTGCAAGGAATTCATCGGAGATCCCGCTTTTTAGCTGACGATTTAAGGTGTCAATGGCTGTCTGTCGGAGAGGATAACGGTAAATTTCCTCAATAGCTTTATGGAGGCCATGAGATTCAAAGAGCGTCCCCTTCACCTCCTCTGCATAACGCTTTAATCTTTCATAAGTGCGGAATCTCGCGCCAGAAGGCCTTCCCAATTGACCGCCAACTGCTTTTTCTTCTTCTATTATTAATTCAACACCTTTCTGCACAAGTTCATGATGTTTTTCATGTCTTGGAACAGCAGGTGTTTCAGGGGAGCATTCTGCTGCCTTTAATATTGTAAACTGTGATTCGGTAACACTTTTGCCGTTTTTATCAATCCATGCCAGTGCGTCGCTACCTTCAGCAGTTTTCATATAGACCAGTGCGCCTTCCGGGATTTTTTCAAATCCCTCTTTACTAACAGAGGGCTTAACTGTTTCAATGGGTTTTGCAGAATAAACAACTGGCGGTAAAGAAGGTATGATTTTTTGCAGTTCAGAGTCTGCAGTTATGGCATTCTTCCATATTTGATATGCGTATGAGGCAAGGTCTACCTCTTCATCAATATCTCCATCAAGGATGCCGGATTTTTCATGGTAAAGGTCAAGTATTGCATTATCATTGCGGTCATCTTCAAAAAATGCCTCATCCGTTCCAATGACCTCTGCATTTTCCTGCAGCCTCGTGCGGACGCGTGCACGGAGGCGAATGATACGCTCAACGCCATCGGCAGGAAGGAAGGAATAACAGATAATATTTTCAGCTTTCTGGCCTATCCTATCCACACGGCCAGCGCGCTGTATTAGCCTTATAATAGCCCATGGAAGGTCGTAGTTTACAATAATGGCGCAATCCTGAAGGTTCTGTCCTTCACTGAGAACATCTGTCGCAATGATAACGCGAAGCTCATCCTCTATCTTTATCAGGCTTCGTTTATTGTTGCTTTCAGGGCTGAAATGCCATGCAATTTTTGTTGGGTCTTCTGATTCGCCTGTTACGCCTTCAAGCCTTGAAATCCCTCTTTTCTTAAGCGCAGATTCAAGATAGTATACAGTATCAGCAAACTGGCTGAATACGATAACCTTTTCATTATGATGTTTCTTGGTCAAAAGTTCAAAAAGTGCATTTAACTTTGTATCTTTATCCGCATTCCATTCGCCGCATTTGTGTAAAACCTTAAACATGGATTTGGCATCGCTTCTAAGGTCTTTTTCAAGGTCTTTTGAAAAGACTGAGTATCGCAGCCATTTAAAACGATTTTTATACTGTCTTTCATAGTCAGCATAAACTTCAGCAGCCCTTTGTTTAAAATCAGCCTCTGTTCGCAAGGGTGTACTGCCTGGTTTTATGTTGTTTGCATTATTATCATCAAATATGCTCGTTGTTGCGCCTACATTATCAGCATCTTCATCATAAAAGCGGGAGTCAAGCATCTCAGGGTCCTGAGTTCCAATAGAAATAGGTTTGTTGTTTTCTATTGCATAAAGGTAAATATAATTGCGTAGGATGTGACGCTCTACGGATTGAATAAAGGCTGTGCCGCTGCTTTCAAGCCGTTTGAATAAATTGGTTCGGCAAAAGCCCATCAGACGCTTTCCTGCACGGGAAAGGTCTTGTAAAACTCTTGCCTCATTTTGGGTGGGAGGTTCGTGCGGCGATGGGGCTATATAGTTTCCAAGTCCGTATCTCGGCAGATTAAGATTATTAATAGCATCTACAACATCAGGGGCGTAAAGCCTTGCATACTGGTCGTCCGGGTTATTCTCATCAATCTTAAACTTAACGGTTTTTGGCTGGCGGAGCGGAAAATATGAACGGGTTCCGTCTTCAAAGGTTAAAAATTTCCTGCCATTATCTGGATCTGTTTGTGTATAATTCTCTTGAATAAAACTCCTTGTCCGCCTAACCATATAAAGGCGCATAAGCTCGCGCCAGTCATCTGCGTATTCGCTCTTTTCAAAGGCAGAAAGCGAACGCACAGGGCACTGGTGGCGGCGTATAAACTCTGTCTCACCTATTTCTCTGAGCAAATTCTCAGGCCGAACGCCCAAATCCTTATCCTCTGTAACAAATAATCGGAGTTGATTTGACAGGTCAAGATAATTTTTATTATAAGGTGTTGCAGAAAGAAGAATGCACTTGCTTTCGTTTATGTAAATGTACTCCTGAATTGCCCGATACCTTTTTCCATCCCTGTGCCGAAGATTATGGCTCTCATCTAAGATTATTAGCCTGTAGCGTTTTAGATTTGGAAGCTCCTTTGTGGCAAGTGTTATTGGTAAAACCTTTGCCCTCATTCTATACTGATAAACATAGTCTTCCCACATGGCTATAAGATTTTTAGGGCATATAATAAGCGTTTCTAATTCATAGTCGTCTTCAAAGATCCGTGCGAGTGCGGTTGCCATGAGGGTTTTGCCTAATCCAACAACATCGCCGATTAGAACTCCTCAGCGCTTATTTAGATGATGCGCCGCAATTTTTACAGCAGCAGTCTGAAACTCAAACAGCTTTTTTCCAAAATCGTATGGAATGCGGAATTCAGAAAGACCCGCACGGGCCTCCTGAGCAAGATGATAAGCCATTTTTATATATATGTGATAAGGCGGAATCAAATCCACCCTCGCCCAGCTCTCTTCAATAATGCTTGCCAGCTCCTGAGATATGTCAAGACACCATTTGTCATTCCATCGGCCTTCAAACCATTTTGCCAGTTTTTGACAGGCATCGTGGTCAAGGACATCAATATTCAATTCGCCCTGTTGTGAAAGCCCTGCAAAGGTTAAATTACTGCTCCCAAGGTAACCAATAGAGGGATTAATTGGATCCTGTCTAAAAAGCAGATAAAGTTTAGCATGCAGCGGGTGGCGAAGAAATAATTTGACGACAACCTTTTTTGCTTTAATT
>MHEL01000141.1:6356-6602 GCA_001803815.1 Nitrospirae bacterium RBG_19FT_COMBO_42_15
AATTCTTCTGCAAGTTTCTTTTTAATTCGGAGTGCTGTCTGATTATCAATATCCTTATCCGACTTTATAAGGCTTAGCGCCGATATGAGTTCTTCCTGAGGAAGCCTCTGCATTCCAACAAGCAGTCTGCAGCAATTGTCATCTCCGCCAGACCATTTTTCTATATACGAATCAAGCTGCTTCCAGCCGCGCAGATTAAAATACCCCACACAAAAATCCGCACGATTGGAGACATTAAGGGTCTCT
>MHEL01000141.1:6674-9395 GCA_001803815.1 Nitrospirae bacterium RBG_19FT_COMBO_42_15
CCAAGTATATTTATTCTGTGCGCTATGCAGGCCGCGCCAAAGCCGTTGTCTATGTTTACTGTTGCAAGGCCGGGGGCGCAGGAATTTAGCATTGCAAGGAGTGCAGAGATTCCAGAAAAGCTTGTTCCATACCCTGTGCTTGTAGGCACAGCAATAATGGGTTTATCTGTAAGTCCGCCGACAACACTTGCAAGCGCGCCGTCCATGCCGGCAATAACAATAATCACCCTTGCATTGTGGAGCATCTCCTTTTTATCAAGGAGCCTGTGTATGCCTGCAACACCAACATCATAAAGCGACTCAGTGCTGCTGCCGAGCATCTCTGCTGTTACCTTTGCCTCTTCAGCAACAGGGATGTCTGATGTTCCGGCTGTAACAATAAGGATTTTTCCTTTTGTCAGCTCCTTTTTCTTATTCTCAATAACAATAGTCATGCCAAGGTCATTGTATTTTGCCCTCGGATCTATTGCCTTTACTGCCTTGTAAATATTTAAGTCTGCCCTTGTTGCAAGGATGTCGCTCTTTTTCTCAAGCATCCTTTCAATAATCTCAACAACCTGTTCAATGCCCTTTCCTTTGCAGAAGATGACCTCTGGAAACCCTTGTCTTAACTGTCTGTGGTGGTCTATCTGCGCAAAGCCTATGTCTTCATAAGGAAGGTGTTTTAACTTGTCTATAGCATCTTCAACCTTGATACGCCTGTATTTTACTGCATCCAATATTTTTTTTATGTGCCCTGTATCCATTTTCTACTCCTCTCCGAGCTCCCTGTTCATTAGATCCCTTGCAGACGCCTTTACATTCTTATCCTCATACAAAATATAATAGACCTCATTTGGAATCGGCATTTCTATATTATATTTTTTTGAAAGCTCATAAACCGCCTTTGTTGTCTTAACGCCCTCTGCAACCATCTTCATGCTTGCTAATATATCTTTTAATTTTTCCCCTTTGCCGAGCCTTAAACCGACTGTCCTGTTTCTGCTCAA
Source organism: Nitrospirae bacterium RBG_19FT_COMBO_42_15 (assembly GCA_001803815.1). GTDB lineage: Bacteria > Nitrospirota > CAKKRA01 > 9FT-COMBO-42-15 > 9FT-COMBO-42-15 > 9FT-COMBO-42-15. The sequence goes on from MHEL01000141.1 coordinate 7,664, forward strand.
CTCACCTGTGCAGGTTAGCACTAAGTCCCCAAGGCCGGAAAGACCTGCAAATGTTGCAGGCTCTGCGCCCATTGCAATGCCGAGCCTTGTCATCTCTGCAAGGCCGCGTGTTATTATTGCTGCCCTTGTGTTGTGTCCAAAACCCATGCCGTCAGCAATGCCTGCTGCAATGGCAATGACATTCTTTAAAGCGCCGCCGAGCTCAACGCCGATAACATCTGAATTTGTAAAGACTCTGAAATTGTCAGTTGAAAATGCCTGTTGAATAAACTCGCCGACCTTTGCATCATAAGAGGCCAAAGCAACTGCAGTCGGCATTTTTTGCGCAACCTCTTTTGCAAAGCTCGGGCCTGAAAGGAATGCAAGATTTTTATGAAATGATTTTGGAAGTATCTCCTTAAATACCTCTGATATTGGCATTAAGGTATTATTTTCAATCCCTTTAGTTGCGCTTACAATTATAGTGTCCTTTGACACAAGGTGTGATAACTCCTTTATAACACCCCTCGCAACATGTGAAGGGACAACAAAGACTATTATCTCTGAATTAGAGGCAGCATCCTTTATTGATGATGTAACGGTAATATTATCTGAAAGCCTGTGGCCCGAGAGGTATATCCTGTTCTCGCGGGTCTTCTGCATCTCCTCTGCCAAATCTTTTTCATAGACCCACAGCTTAACCTCATGGCCTTTATCTGCAAGAAGAAGGGCGAGGGTTGTGCCCCAACTGCCTGCGCCAATAACAGCTATCTTATTTTGCACTATGTGCCCCCTCGTATATGAAAGGCTCTAATTCCCTGTTTATCTCCTTGTCATAATATTCCTTCCACTCCTTTGGAAGGATAGGGTCTAAAAGATTCCAAGCCATGATGATTTTGTCTTTAAAGCTAAGCGAAAGCGTATAATTCAGCGGGCATCCTTTTGCAAATGAAAATCCCATCCTGCCATTTATCCATGTTGCAACAATTGGAAAGCTTCGGCAGTCAAACATCCTGTAAGGCCTTATTATGCACTCTGTTTCAGTAAGAAAGGGGCAGATGGAATCATAATCCATTATTCCTATCTTGCCGAAGTTTTTTATATCCATAGTCTTGAAGCTTGATAATGGCACACTGCATTTTTCTGAAATATACTCCATCTCATAAGGAAGGAGGATTACGGTCTCGCTTATATCGCCTATCTCGCAGCTTCCGCCGCAATTTGCCTCCATGCACGGCATGGTTGCCTTATCAGTAATTTTGTAAACCTCCTCAATAATCTTAAACCAGTCTCCTTTGTCCAAGTTTCCTCCTTTTGTTAGTCTTGTTAGAAAAACAATTTCTGACGACAAAGTAAAAAGCTCCAGATGCAAGGCGGAGCGAGGCATCGCACCGCAGCATACATGTTAGTATGTGAGGATGCGAGGCCGAAGCGACAACGCAGCAGATGGACTTTTTACGAAGTCGTCACCCTTTAATGCACCCCATTGGCCTAAGCCTTGCCACCATCTTCGCAATCCCTGCATTATGCACAACCTCTACAACTTTGGAGACATCTTTATACGCCTCCGGCATCTCCTCTTTCAATGTCTCTCTTCCTGCTGCCCTTACAAAGATGCCCCTGTCTTCAAGCTCCCTGTTTATTGCACGGCCCTTTGCAGATTTAATTGCTGCCGTTCTTGACATTGTCCTTCCTGCGCCGTGGCATGTGCTGCCGAATGTCTCATCCATTGCCCTCTGTGTGCCGACAAGAA
>MHEL01000142.1 GCA_001803815.1 Nitrospirae bacterium RBG_19FT_COMBO_42_15
ATTATATCAATTGTTGCTGCAGGGTTTACAAAATTTGCAGTGCCTATCTGAACTGCCTTTGCGCCGACAAGCAAAAACTCTATTACATCCACCGCTGTCATTATCCCGCCAATGCCTATTACTGGTATCTTCACTGCCTTAGCTGCCTGCCACACCATTTTTAATGCAACTGGTTTTATTGCAGGGCCTGAAAGCCCGCCAGTTATATTTGCAAGAACAGGTCTTCTTGTTCTGATATCAACAGCCATTCCAACAAGTGTGTTAATCAATGATACTGCATTACATCCTGAATCCTCTGCTATTTTAGCAAATGTTGTTATATCAGTAACATTCGGCGACAGCTTTGCAATAACAGGAAGCGATGTTGCATTTCTGATTCCTGTTAAAACCCTTGCTGTAAGATTCGGGTCTGTGCCAAAGTTTATGCCGCCCTCTTTAACATTTGGGCAGGAGATATTTACTTCAAGGCCAGATATCCCATCAACACTGTTAAATATCTCTGCAACCGCTGCATATTCCTCAACAGTATTACCAAAGATGTTCAGAATTATTTTTGTATCATATTTTCTTAAAAAGGGCAATTTTTCTTTTATAAATGCCTCTGCACCGACATTTTCCAGACCAATGGCATTCAACATTCCGGAAGCCGTCTCAAAGATGCGCTGCGGAGGATTCCCTTTTCTCGGCCTTGCAGAAAGGCCTTTTGTAACAACAGCTCCAAGCCTGTTTAAATCAACATAGGCTGAATATTCCTCTCCATAGCCAAATGTCCCTGATGCAGTCATAACAGGATTTTTGAGGGTTATGCCTGCAATCTCAACTGACAGATTAGGAGATTGTTTTTCTTTTTTGCCTTTAGCCCTTAGCCTTTTGCCTTCAGCCTTAGCTACCATCTTATTTCCCCTGCGTTAAAAACAGGGCCGTCATTACAAACATATTTATATCCGCCTTTTGTATCTGTGGCGCATCCAAGGCATGCGCCTAAACCGCATGCCATCCTCTCTTCAAGAGAGACCTGACAGGAAATCCCTTTTATTGATGCAAGCCTGCTTATCTCTCTTAACATGCCCTTTGGCCCACAGGCATAAACAACAGATTTAGGTTCATTCTGGCCTGCTAAAAAAACCTCAAAGAGCTCGCTAATTAGCCCCTGTTTGCCTATGCTTCCATCTTCCGTTGAGATCTTCACCTCTGCCTTTAATCTTTTGAAATCCTGAACAGAGAGAATGTCCTCTTTATGCCGTGCGCCAGCAAATAATACTATTTTATTCTTTTTGTCCTTTGATAATTCCTGTGCAAGAAATAAAAGAGGTGCTATGCCGATGCCGCCTGCAACAAGGATATGGCTTTTAATCTTCTTGTTTATTGTAAAGCCATTCCCAAGCGGGCCTATAATATCTATATCCGCACCCTTTTTAAAATCTGAAAGGAGACTTGTCCCCTTTCCCACAACCTTATATAAAATATCAATTGTCTTATCCTTATTTATCTTGTGTATACTAAATGGCCGCCTTAAGAGGGGGTCAAGAGTCTCGCCTGTTTTCAGCATTACAAACTGACCGGGTCTTGCCTTTTTGCTTATTTGCGGTGAGTGAATCTGTAATCTATAATAATGGCCTGTAACATTTAGATGGGAGATAATCTTTGCCTTCACAAATCATCCTTTATTGTCAATAAAGATACTCATAATTTCATATTCAACAACCTTTACTGGAGTATTTACCTTTGCGATATCACCAATCCTCTTGCCTATCAATGCCCTGCCAACAGGCGAATGAATGGATATCTTGCTATTCTTTAAGTCTGCCTCATCCTGCCCTACAATGGTATAACATTTCTCATCGCCGTTATCAACATCGCATATCTTTACAGATGTGCCAAACACAACCTTTTCTGTTGAAAGCCTGCTTATGTCAATAACCTCTGCAGAGCCGATTTTTGACTCAAGATCCCTTATCTTGCCTTCAATGAACGACTGCCTCTCTTTGGCTGCATGATACTCTGCATTTTCTGACAAATCTCCATGCGCCCTTGCCTCAGCAATATCCTGAATATTTTTTGGCCTTTCAATCCTTTTAAAACGTTCCAGCTCATCGCAGAGCTGCTGATACCCTTTTTTTGTCATTGGAATTCTTGTTATACTCATTTTATACTCACCTCAATATTATATAATAACCCCTAACCCTAACCCTCTCCCACAAGGGGAGAGGGGACTTAATTGTTTCCCCTCCCTTGATGGGAGGGGATTAAGGGGAGGGTGTGTTTTTACAATTACTTCCCTGCTTCTACTGCAACTTGCCTGTCTGATGGTCTCTGCTCTATCTTTTTATGATACTCCTGAATGCTGCGGACATCAATCTTTTCCTTCTTGATTGCCTCAAGCCCGTTTACCATTGCCTTTGCGCCGGCAATTGTTGTGTAATAAGGAATATTCTGCGTCAAGGCTGTCCGTCTTATGGAATATGAATCCTCCTGAGATTTTTTATCGCCTACTGTGTTTATAACTAAATCAATCTCGCCATTCTTTAGATGGTCAACTATATGAGGCCTTCCCTCTTTAACCTTATTCACCTCATCAACCTTAAGGCCTGCCTTTTTTAATGCCTTTGCAGTCCCTTTAGTCGCCTCTATTGAATAGCCGGCTTCCAGCAGCTTCCTTGTAATATATATTGTTGCGGTCTTATCCTTATCCTTAACGCTTATAAATGCCCTTCCCTTTGGCTTGACAAATGAGCCTGCTGCCATCTGAGCCTTTGCAAATGCCATTTCAAAGCTGTTATCAATACCCATTACCTCGCCTGTTGACTTCATCTCCGGCCCTAATATTGTATCAACTCCGGGGAATTTTGCAAATGGAAAAACAACCTCTTTTACAGAAAAGTGTTTTACCTCCGCCTCCTTTGTAAAGCCAAGCTCCTTTAGCCTCTTACCTGCCATCACCCTTGCAGCAAGCTTTGCAAAAGGAACGCCTGTTGACTTGCTGACAAATGGTATTGTCCTTGATGCCCTCGGATTCACCTCAAGCACATAGATTACATTATCCTTTATAGCATACTGGACATTCATCAGGCCGATTACATTCAGCTCTTTTGCAAGCGCATAGGTCTGCTCCCTGAGCCCTTTTATCAAACTATTGCCGATGGAATAAGGCGGCAGAGAACATGCGCTGTCGCCTGAATGAACGCCTGCCTCTTCAATATGCTCCATTATCCCTGCAACAACTACATCGCAGCCATCAGAGATTGCGTCTACATCAATCTCTATTGCGTCCTCTAAATACTTGTCAATCAGGATTGGGTGCTCAGGCGATGCTGCCACAGCCCTCTTCATGTAGTCCTTAATATCCTTTTTACTATACACAATCTCCATTGCCCTGCCGCCAAGGACATATGACGGCCTTACAAGCACAGGATATCCTATCTTTTCTGCTATCTCAACAGACTCTGAAACAGAGCGGGCAATGCCGCTTTCAGGCTGTTTTAAATTGAGTTTATTGATTAATTCTCTGAACCGCTCCCTGTCCTCTGCCCTGTCAATGGAATCAGGGGATGTGCCGACTATCTTTGCGCCCGCGACCTCAAGTGGAAGCGATAGTTTCAGCGGCGTCTGGCCGCCGAATTGGACAATAACACCGTCAGGCCTTTCAATATCAATGATATTTAAAACATCCTCCCGTGTCAAGGGCTCAAAATATAGCCTGTCAGATGTATCATAGTCAGTGCTTACAGTCTCCGGGTTGCAGTTTACCATTATTGTCTCAAAGCCGTCCTCTTTTAAAGCAAGCGCTGCATGAACACAGCAGTAGTCAAACTCAATGCCCTGTCCTATCCTGTTTGGGCCTCCGCCGAGTATCATAATCTTCTTGCGATTGGTTGGATTTGCCTCGCACTCTGATTCGTATGTTGAATAAAAATACGGGGTATAAGCAACAAACTCAGCGCCGCAGGTGTCAACCATCTTAAAGGTGGATATTATGTTATTCTTTTTTCTATATTCCCTCACAGCATCTTCTGTGCTGTTTATCAGCCTTGCAATGTACTTATCAGAAAATCCATACTCCTTTGCCTCCTTTAATAAATCAGGGGCAAGGGGCAAGGGGCAAGGGGCAAGTTTATTCTTTTTTTGACCTGTAACCATTAACCCATGACCTTCATCATCATGACCCCTGACCCCTGACCCTTGACCCTTTATTTTATCTTCCATCTCCACTATCTCTTTTATCTGATACAGAAACCATTTGTCTATCTTTGAAAGGGAATATATCTCATCTATTGAGATGCCCCTTCTTATTGCATCTGCAATATACCAGACACGTTCCCAGTTTGGCGTAAGGAGCTTTTCTTTTATCAGCTCAATTCCAACCTTCTCACCGTATGTCTCAAGGCCGTATTTATCTATCTCTAATGAGCGAATGGCTTTTTGCAAGGCCTCTTTAAAATTCCTGCCTATTGCCATTGCCTCGCCTACTGATTTCATCTGCGTTGTGAGCGTTGCATCTGCCTGTGGAAATTTTTCAAAGGTAAATCTTGGATATTTAACCACAACATAATCTATGGTCGGCTCAAAGGATGCAGGCGTTACCTTTGTAATATCATTCTGTATCTCATCAAGCGTCAGACCTACTGCAAGCTTGGCAGCTATCTTTGCTATTGGAAAACCTGTTGCCTTTGATGCTAAGGCAGAGCTTCTTGACACCCTTGGGTTCATCTCAATAACAACCAGCTCTCCGTTTTCAGGATTCACTGCAAATTGGATGTTAGAGCCGCCTGTATCAACGCCAATCTCCCTGATAATCTTAACAGCAGCATCCCTCATAATCTGATACTCTTTGTCCGTAAGTGTCTGAGCAGGCGCAACAGTTATGCTGTCTCCTGTGTGTATTCCCATTGGGTCAAAATTTTCAATGGAGCATATAATCACCACATTGTCTTTTAAATCCCGCATCACCTCAAGTTCAAACTCCTTCCACCCGAGAACAGACTGCTCAATCAAAATCTCATGCCTCGGTGAAAGACTCAGACCCCACTCAACATACTCCTCAAATTCCTCTATATTATATGCCACATTTCCGCCTGTGCCTCCGAGGGTAAAGGATGGTCTTATAATAGCAGGAAATCCAATTTTATTAATCGCTGCCTTTGCATCTTCAATTGACCTTACATATTCACTTTCAGGAAGACTAAGCCCAATCCTCCTTATTGCAATCTTAAATTCGTTCCTGTCCTCAGCCATCTTGATTGCCTTCAGCTTTGCGCCAATAAGCTCAACACCATATTTATCAAGCGCGCCATTTTCAGAAAGCTCAACAGCAATATTCAGGGCAGTCTGACCGCCCATTGTCGGCAGCAGGGCATCAGGCCTCTCTTTTTCAATTATCCGCTCAACTATCTCTGGGGTAATCGGCTCTATATAAGTCTTTTCTGCTGTCTCAGGGTCAGTCATTATTGTTGCAGGATTGGAGTTAATTAATACAACCTCATACCCCTCTTCACGCAAGGCCTTGCAGGCCTGTGTGCCAGAGTAATCAAACTCACATGCCTGGCCAATAACAATCGGGCCTGAGCCTATGATGAGTATCTTTTTTATGTCAGTCCTTTTGGGCATTTGATTTCCTTGTCTTCACCCTCCCCTTAATCCCCTCTCATCAAGGGAGGGGAAACAAGTGCAGGAGCAGGTTTGTAACCTGCTCCGAAACATTTGGGTTCAGGTTGCAAACCTGAACCCGCAAGGGTGAGGGGTATTAATTTTTCTCCATCATCTCAGTAAATCTCTTAAACAAATACGCTGAATCATGCGGTCCAGGGGATGCCTCTGGGTGATACTGAACAGAGAATATCGGCAGCTCCTTATGCTGCATCCCTTCTACTGTCTTGTCATTCAGGTTAATATGGGTCAATTCTGCCTTTCCCTTTAATGAATCCACATCAACTGTAAATCCGTGGTTCTGAGATGTAATCTCCACCTTTCTTGTTGTCAAATCCATCACTGGCTGATTTCCTCCATGATGGCCGAATTTCAGCTTGTAAGTCTTTCCTCCCATTGCAAGGCCGAGCAACTGATGCCCAAGGCATATTCCAAATATAGGCTTCCTGCCAATTAGTTTCTTGACATTCTCTATTACATAAGGCACACCCTCTGGATCGCCGGGGCCATTGGAGAGTAGTATGCCGTCAGGGTTCATTGCCATAACATCCTCTGCCTTTGTGTCTGCAGGGACAACCGTTGCAGAGCATCCTGCGTTTATTAGCAACCTGAGTATATTCTGCTTAATGCCAAAGTCATAGGCAACCACTTTAAACCTGTATTCTTTCTGGTCTTGATAGCCCTTTTTAATATCCCAAACATCTGTATCCCATTTATATGTCTTTTTACAGGTTACCTCTTTTACCAAATCCCTGCCTATAAGACCGGGCGATACCTTTGCTTTTTCAATAAGGCTCTTGGGGTTTAAATCTATTGTGGAGATAACGCCCTCTTTAGCGCCAAAGTCCCTTATATGCTTTGTCAATGCCCTTGTGTCAATGCCATGGATGCCGACGATATTATTTTCTTTTATATATGAGCCAAGTGTCTTTTTAGAGCGCCAGTTGCTTGGATATTCAGATGCCTCTTTAACAATAAAGCCCTCTGCATAAGGCTTTACAGACTCCACATCCTCATCATTTATCCCATAGTTCCCTATTAATGGATAGGTCATTGTAACAATCTGGCCTTTATATGAAGGGTCTGTCAAGATTTCCTGATAGCCTGTCATGCTTGTATTAAAAACCACTTCTCCTGTTGTCTCGCCCTCTGCGCCAAAGGAATAGCCTTCAAAGAGCTTCCCATCAGATAGCGCTAATATTGCCTTTTTCTTCATTTTATATCACCTGTCTCATAAACAATCTTCCCGCCAACAATTGTCATTACTGCCCTTCCTTTCATCTTCATGCCTGCAAAGGCAGTGTTTTTTGATTTTGATTTAAGATTATTAACATCAACAACCCATTCGGATTCAGGGTCAATTATTGTTATATCAGCATCAGCCCCTTCAGAGAGAGTCCCTTTTTTTAGTTTTAATAACCTTGCCGGGTTTATAGTCGCCTTAGCAATAGCATCCTTTAATGTCAAAACACCTTCTCTTACAAGATTCAAAATCAGCGGCAGGGATGTCTCTAAGCCAATCATGCCAAAGGATGCATAATCAAACTCAATCTCCTTTTCATGTACTGCATGGGGCGCATGGTCAGAGGCAATAATATCTATTGTCCCGTCTTTTAAACCCTCTTTTATTGCCTTTACATCCTCCTTTGTCCGTAACGGAGGATTAACCTTTGCATTTGTATTATAACCAATTACAGCATCCTCGGTCAAAGTAAAGTAATGAGGACAGGTCTCGCATGTAACCTTTACGCCCCGCTTTTTTGCAGTTCTTATTGATTCAACAGAGCCGGCGCTGCTCACATGGGCAATATGAAGCCTTGCGCCTGTAAGCTCTGCAAGCGCAATGTCCCGCACAACCATTACCTCCTCTGCTGCCTTTGGTATGCCCCTCAGGCCGAGAGTGGTGGATGCAAAACCCTCATTCATCACACCGCCGGAAGAGAGATTTGCGTCCTCGCAATGCGCAATAACTGGTATATCAAATGCCTTTGTATACTCAAGCCCCCTTCTCATTACCTCTGCATCCATAACACCCTTGCCGTCATCAGATATTGCAACACAGCCTGCATTCACCATATCACTTATCTCTGCAAGCGCTTTACCCTGTGAGCCTTTTGTTATGGCGCCTATAGGCAGCACATTAACAATGCCTTCCTTTGCTGACTTTGATAAAATAAACTCTGTTACAGCCCTATTGTCATTTATTGGATTCGTATTCGGCATACAGCATATTGCAGTAAACCCGCCTGCTGCTGCAGCCATTGTCCCTGTCCTTATTGTCTCTTTATACTCAAAGCCAGGCTCCCTTAAATGCGTATGTATATCAATCAGACCCGGCGCAACAATCTTTCCCTTTGCATCAATCACCTTTGCAGAGGCCTCTGCCTTAATGCCTTTTGCCACCTTTTTGATAATATTTCCTTCAATAAATATGTCCAGAGAATCGTCTATATTATTTGCAGGGTCTAATACCCTGCCATTTTTAATTAACATTCGCATTTACTATCCTCTTTATTATCATAAAAGCCCTGAATAACGGCAAAGTAAAAAGCTCCAGATGCAAGGCGGAGCGAGGACTCGCACCGCAGCATACAAGTTAGTATGTGAGGATGCGAGGCCGAAGCGACAACGCAGCAGATGGACTTTTTACGAAGCCGTAGCTTTTTCTCCTGAGAGCAGATACATTACTGCCATTCTTACTGCCACGCCGTTTGTCACTTGCTCAAGTATAACTGTAGACTTATCTTCTGACAGCTCAGGTGATATCTCCACACCCCAGTTCACCGGCCCTGGGTGCATAACAATTGCATCTTCCTTTGCAAACCTTAATCTCTCTTTTGTCAGGCAATATTGCATTGAATATTCCCTTATGTCCGGGAAATAGGTCTTCCCCTGCCTTTCAAGCTGAACGCGGAGCATGATAACAACATCAGCATCTTTAATCCCTTCATTTAGATTGTAATGCACATCAACGCCTAACCTTTCAACCTCAAGAGGTATCAGTGTCGCAGGACCAATTACCTTTACCTTTGCACCCATTTTAGTAAGTCCGTAGATATTTGACCTTGCAACACGGCTGTGGGTTATATCGCCGACAATAGCTACTGTTAAGCCATCAAGCCTTCCTTTTTTCTCCCTTATAGTAAACATATCAAGGAGCGCCTGTGTTGGATGCTCATGGCATCCATCACCTGCATTTATAACAGAGCTTTTTAATCCCTTAGCAAGTATATATGGCGCTCCTGCTGCAGAATGTCTGATTACGATAATATCAGACCTCATTGCCTCAATATTCCTTGCAGTATCAAGGAGCGTCTCTCCTTTAACAACACTGCTTGTAGAAACAGCAATATTTATTACATCAGCGCTCATCCTTTTTGCAGCAAGCTCAAAGGATGTCCTTGTCCTTGTGCTCGGCTCATAAAAAAGATTTACTACTGTCTTGCCGCGCAGGGTCGGCACCTTTTTTATATCCCTTCCAGTAACCTCTTTAAAGGAGACTGCTGTATCTATAATCAGCTTTATGTCATCCGAGCTAAGCTCTTGTATTTCAAGTAAATCCTTTTTATTCAATGGCATAAATTTCCCCTAACATTCAAGTCAGACGGCTATGAAGCTGTCAAATTGGCTCGGCGATTATAACCCTGTCCCTTTCACCCTCTTCCTCAAGTAACACTTTAACTATTTCCTGCGCAGATGTTGGCAGATTTTTACCTGCATAATCTGCCCTTATTGGCAGCTCCCTGTGCCCCCTGTCAATTAATACAGCCAATTGTATCTGTGTTGGCCTGCCAAAATCCATTATGCTGTCCATAGCTGCCCTGATTGACCTGCCTGTATACAGGACATCATCAACTAATACAATCTTCTTGTCAGATATTGATACAGGTATCTCTGTCTTTTTTAACACTGGCTGCTCTTTTTTGGTAGACAGGTCATCGCGGTATAAGGTTATATCAAGTATGCCGAGCGGCAGCTCCACCCCTTCTATCTCCTTTATAAAATTTACCAGCCTCTTTGCAAGATGCACCCCGCCTGTCCTGATTCCAACAAGAACCAAATCCCCTGTCCCCTTATTCTTTTCAACAATCTCATGGGATATTCGGCGCAAGGCGCGGTTAATCTCAGTTGC
>MHEL01000143.1 GCA_001803815.1 Nitrospirae bacterium RBG_19FT_COMBO_42_15
TTTCAGGCGCAGAGATAGCAATAATCAGCGCAAGAAGAAGCCGAATAAAACAGCTTGTTGAAGAGGGAAACAAAAGCGCAATCAGTGTCCACAAGCTGCAAAGCGAACCAGAGAAATTTCTTGCCACAATTCAGGTCGGCATCACAGTAATCGGCGCGCTTGCAGGCGCAGTCGGCGGCGTTACAGCCATTGAGATTGTCAAGCCTGTGCTTCAACAGGCGCCGTATAAGTTTATAAACAGCGCCAGTGAGCCTATTGCTATCGGCATAGTTGTTGTAATAATATCCTACCTTACGCTGATATTAGGCGAACTCCTGCCAAAGTCTCTCGGGTTAAGGTATTCAGAGAAAATCGCCTTCTGGACAGCAGCGCCTATAGAATTCCTTTCTAAGATTTCTGCCTATCTTATAAAATTTCTCACTTCATCAACAAATATTTTTCTGTTTCCTTTTGGCAAAAAGGGTGTTTCTGCTGAACCCTTTGTATCAGAGGAGGAGATTATGCTTATAATCCGTGAGGGAAGGGAGAGGGGCATCTTTGACCAGACTGAGCAGGAGCTTATAAAGAGTGTTTTTGAGTTTACAGACACCTCTGTAAAAGAGGTAATGGTCCCCAAACCAAGGATAGCTTCTATACAGATTGCTATGCCTGCAAAGGAGATATTTGACATAATCTCTGAAAATAGATTCTCCCGGTATCCGGTCTATAGAAAGACCATTGATGATATTGTTGGAATATTAAATGTCAAGGACCTCCTTGAGGTGCTCAAAGACGGAAGGGAGATAAAAGTAAGCGAACTTTTAAGGCCTATTTACTTTGTTCCTGAGACAAAAAAGGTGAGCCAGCTTTTAAAAGAGCTCCAGAAGAGAAGGATGCAGATGGCAGTTGTGCTGGATGAATATGGCGTTGTTGAGGGACTTGTAACAACAGAGGACTTAGTTGAGGAAATTGTAGGAGAGATAGAAGATGAGTATGACATACAGGAGAGGCCGGTTGAGAGGCTCAATGACGGCTCGCTGGTAATTGACGCCTCCCTGACTATAAGGGACTTGCGGGACCAGCATGCGCTGGCGCTGCCTGAATCTGCGGACTTTGAGACCCTTGCAGGATTTATGCTGTCACAGCTACAGAGGATACCAAAGGGCGGAGAGATAATACAGTACGGCGACTATAAATTTACCATTGTGGATATGGAGGACAGAAGAATCGCAAGGGTTAAGGCGGAGAAGGTGAAGAAATAGGTAATGATTAAATGTTAACATTAATAAAAGACAGCGCCGATAATAAAACTGCCTCCTTTTCATCTGTAGATTTGGATGACAGCGGACTATTGCTTCTTCTTGATAAAATCTTCTTTGACAAGGGTTATGATTTCAGGGGCTATAAAAAGACCAGTGTCAGGAGGCGCATTAAGAGGCGGATGCAGTTAAATAATATTGAAACCTATGAAAGATATATGGAGTTTCTTGATTTATCGCATCTTGAGTATCAGAGGCTTTTTGATGACCTTACAATAAAGGTTACCAGCTTTTTCAGGGATAATCATCCATTTTATGTGATAAAAAATAGAATTATGCCTGATATAATTAATAATCTTCCCTCGCAGCCATTTAATGAAATAAGAATCTGGTGCCCGGGGTGCGCAACAGGCGAGGAGCCGTATTCTATAGGCATGCTGCTGTCTGATGTGTTAAAGGATAACATGGGCAGATTTAATATAAGAATTTTTGGAACAGATATAAGCGAGGCAGCATTGGAAAATGCAAGGCTCGGCATATATGAGCCGTCAGCATTTAAGGAAATGAAAGAGGAATACAAAAACAGATATTTCTTTCCTGTTGGCAGCAAATACAGGATAAAATATTCTGTCAGGCAATTGGTAAGATACGGCATCCAAAGCCTTGTGAGGCATACGCCTATATCCCGCCTTGACCTTCTCCTTTGCAGAAATGTCCTTATATATTTTGACAGAGGCCTTCAGGAAAAGGCATTAAGGGATTTTTATTACGCCTTAAAACCGGGCGGATATCTTGTTTTAGGTAAATCAGAGGTTATTATGAGCGAATTCAGGGACGCCTTCAGGGAAATAGACCGTGAGGCCAGGATTTACCAAAAGAAAGGATAATTGATGAGGACATCAACAAAATTTATTATTGCCGCGCTTATTATTATACTGCTGCCAATGATATTTCTTGCCGTTCTTTCAAACAGCCTTATAAATAAAAGGATGGAGCGGTCTGCTCAGGAGGCAATAAATGATAAGCTCAAATCAGCATGGCTTCAGTATTATGAAAGGGCAAATCAGATGAAGATGGGCCTGCTGCAGGCTGCTAATTCCTACGGCTTTATTGATGCAGTAAAAAAGAAGAATACAGATTATCTGAGAAATCAGGGTATCTTATGGAAAAAGCACAGGCCGTATCTTGATGTATGGACAGTTGTTGATGCAGACAGCAGGGTTATTGCAAGAATTAACAGCAATAATACCGGAGATATATATAACATTAACGGACTTATTGAAAAGGTTGTCGGCGCACGAACCCCTGTTATATCCACAGAAATAGTTTCAAAGAAATTTCTTCTTAAGGAAGACAAAAGGCTTGCTGATCAGGCGCATATAAGGGTTGTGAAGGGCGTGGAAAAGGATGAGTATAACCGCAGGGTAAGAAATGAAGAAAACGGCATGATGGTTATTGTTGCAGTTCCTGTTATAGATAAATCAGACCGTGTAATAGGCGCAATAGTTGCGGGCGACCTCCTGAACAATGACGACTATTTTCCTTCAGCGCTGGAAGACAGGTTCCCGGGGCTATTGACAACAATTGCCCATGACGGCATGAGGATAGCAACAAATATCAAAGGGAAAGAGGGCTCCCCTTTAATTGGAACCCTCATTCCGCAGAAGGTCATGGATAATATTAATATGTGGAGGGAATATACTGGAAAGACGCATCTGTTTGATGAGGCATATTTCACAGCCTATCAGTTTATTAAAAACAATAAGGGCGAGGTAATCGGCTCTATATTTGTAGGCCTCCCGGAAAAATCCTTTATTGGCCTTAAGTATGAAAATTTGAGGACTATTCTTTTTGCAGCCTTCTTGGGAAGCGCTGTTGCATTGGTCATTGCCTTTATTATCACACAGAAGATTACAAAGCCCCTCAAACTGTTAACCGCAGGCATAAAGGAGATTGAAAAGGGCAATTTGGATATAAAGATACCAATTGCTGATACCCGCCTGCCGGGAGGCACGGAAGGCAAAACAGAAGATGAGCTGACAAGGCTTACACTCACATTTAATGATATGGTAAAGGCATTAAAGATTCAGATAGAGGAGACCGGATTACTTTTAAAAAGTCTGGGAGAAAAAAACAAGGTTCTGCTGGAAACAAACAGTGAGCTTCAGTCGTCAAAGGAGCAGCTTGAGGTTGCCTATGAGGAGGCGCAGACACAGAGCGAGGAGCTTGAATCTGCAAATGAGGAACTGCGGATACTGAATGAAGACCTTGACAAAAAAACAAAAGAGCTCCTTGATGTAAACAAACGTTTAAAGATGGAAGAGGAAACAGCAAGCAGGACAAAGAACGAGCTTCAATCCATCTTTGACGGGATTCAGGATAACATTATATTCTTTGATCTGGACTACAATATTATAAAGGCAAATACCGCCTTTTTTAAGAAATTTCCTTTTGACAAAAAAGAGCTATCAATAAAAAAATGCTATCAGCTCCTGCAAAAGCGTGACACGCCATGCGATGTATGCGCTGTAAGGGATACTTACAATTCAAAGACAATCACCTTTAGAGAAGAAAGAGGGGGGAGCGATAGAATAATACAGAAAATCGCCTTTCCTGTTAAAAACAACAGCGGCGCATTAACAGGCGTAGTTGAGAATATAAAGGATATAACTGAACAGAGAATAATGGAACAGCAGTTGATTCAGGCAGAAAAGCTGACATCCCTCGGCGAGATGCTCTCCGGCGTTGCACATGAACTGAACAATCCGCTTACAGGCATAATCGGCTTTTCAGAATTGTTGTTGGAAAAAGAACCGCCATCAGATATTAGGAACAGCCTATCAAAGATAAATAAAGAGGCTTTACGATGCAAAAAGATTGTGCAGAACCTTTTGACCTTTGCAAGAAAGCATGCGCCTGAAAGAGAATTTGTAAATATTAATGATATAATACAGATGGCGCTGGAGCTGCGGGAGTATGACCTTAATGTAAATAATATAAAGGTTGTAACAAGCCTTGACTTGAATCTTCCGATGACAATGGCTGATTCATTTCAGATACAGCAGGTCTTTTTAAACATTATAAATAATGCCCAGCATGCAATGACAGAGCATGAAGGCAAAGGGATGCTGAACATCAGCACGTATTATAAAAAAGAGGGCGTTATTGCAATAAAGTTCTCTGACACAGGGCCAGGCATTGCGCCTGAGAACCTAAACAGGCTGTTTGACCCATTCTTTACAACTAAAGGCGTAGGCATGGGAACCGGTCTGGGTCTTTCTGTATCCTACGGTATGATAAAAGAGCATGGTGGAAAGATATCTGTTACAAGCAAATTGGGGGAAGGCGCTACATTTACCATTGAGCTCCCTGTTATTCTGCCTGAGGCAGAACTCTCAAAAGAAGATGCTGTAAAGGATAAAGCGGAAGAGGCAAAGAAGATAATAAAGAAGGCTAATGTTATTGTTGTTGATGACGAACCTGTAATTCTGGAGTTAGTTAAGGAAATATTAACCAAAGACGGCCATTCTGTTGATACTGCGGAAAACGGCAAAGCAGCGCTCAAGCTGATTAAAGAGAGGCAATATGACTTGCTTATAAGCGATGTAAAAATGCCTGACATGAGCGGCATAGAACTTCTTAACAAGGTAAAAAAGGCTGACCCGGAGCTTGCAAAGAGGGTCATAATAACAACCGGCGACAGCGCAGGAGAGGATGTTGTTAAAAAAGGCTTTGGCTATCTTCCAAAACCCTTTACAGTAGAAAACCTGAATAAGGCTGTTGCAGAGGCGCTGGCGGAGAAGCACTAAATTCTAAATCCGAAATTCTAAACAAATACAAATGATAAAAATCCAAAACCGTTTGGAACATTTATATTTTGATATTGTTTAGGATTTAGATATTAGGATTTGGGATTTACATCAATAATATGGCCTCACATACTTCTCCTTAAAGTCATTGAGCAGCCTTTTTGTCATCTCCCCGGGCGCGCCCTTCCCAACCTTTCTATTATCAATCCTTGTTACCGGCATAATCTCCATCGTAGTGCTGCTCAAAAAGCATTCATCTGCTTTATATAGCATCTCTTTTTTAAATGCCTTCTCAATTACCTTAATTCCTTTTTCTTTTGCAAGTCTTATTATAAGAGTCCTTGTTACACCCTGAAGTATGCCGATATTTGTCGGAGCCGTAATAAGTGTCCTGTTTTTTACAATAAATATATTGCAAATCGTGCCCTCTGCCACATAGCCGTCAATGGTAAGCATTATCGCTTCGTATGCCTTCTTCTTTAATGACTCCATCTTTGCGAGTATATTGTTCAGAAAATTTGTTGCCTTTATCTTTGGGTTCAATGCCATCGGATGATTCCTTCTGATATTCACAACAGCAACATGCACGCCCTTTTGATAATATTCTTTTGGATGGCCGTGAAATTCCTTTGGTATAATAACAACAGTGGGCTTGGGGCACAATGCAGGGTCCAGCCCTATATCGCCGTATCCCCTTGTAATCTGGATGCGAATATATGCCTCTGTAAGATTATTTGCCTTAAGTGTTTTGTAAAGGGCTGCCTCAATCTGAGATTTTGTCAGAGGCATCTTAAGCCCTGTCATCCTTGCTGACTGAAAAAATCTTTTAATATGCTCATCTATCTTGAATATCTTCCCGTTATAGACCATTAATGTTTCGTATATTCCGTCACCGTACAAAAAACCGTGGTCAAAAACTGACACAAACGCTTTTTCTTTTGGTATAATTTTTCCGTTTAAGTAAACCTTCATTCCTTTTTAAGCCTCCTTACAGATCCTGAAAGGACGAGGCAGCGCCTCGCCCCTACTTAAATTTCTTTCCGAGCTCCTTCAATGTTCTAAACACAGCCCTTGCATCTGCCTCCTGCATAGAGCCGGTTCCGCAGCTCGGCGTAATCAGGCGCTGCTTTAACAGCAGCTCCTTTGAAAAAGCATTAGCTGTAACAAGCCGGTTCATATCATTTGTCATCTTACTGTAAAGGGAGTCTGCTGATTCCTTTCTAATAGCCTCGCTTGTAGGCACAATGCCCCACGCAAGAAAC
>MHEL01000144.1 GCA_001803815.1 Nitrospirae bacterium RBG_19FT_COMBO_42_15
GCATAAAACCCAATGCCTCATCTATTTTAATAATTCTGCCTTTCCCAAGGTCATCTATATTAACAGCATCATTAATTTTAAATTGGCCTGAGGCACTCCTTATAAGGCTGAACATATGCGCTGCTGTCCCAAGCCTCTCTCCAATATCAGAGCAGAGGGAGCGGATATAAGTCCCCTTTGAGCATACCACATTAAATGCAATAAAAGGAATATTAATCTTTGTAAGGGAAATTTCTTTGATAATAATATCCCTCGGTTTAATCTGAACATCCTTACCTTTTCTTGCAAGCTCATACGCCCTGACACCGTCAACCTTTACTGCAGAATATGCAGGAGGCGTCTGGGAAATCTTTCCTGTAAAATCCTTTAATATCTTTTCTATCTTGTCCTTATCTAATTTTGGAATCTCTTTAGTCTCAATAACCTTTCCTGCTGCATCAAGTGTATCTGTCTTCTCACCGAGCTTCATTACTACCTGATATTCCTTGTCGCCCTCATTTATATAGCGGATAACCTTTGTCGCCTTGCCAAGTGCAATTGGCAGAACACCTGTTGCATCAGGGTCAAGCGTTCCAAGATGGCCTGCCTTTTTTATTTTTAAAACCCTCTTTATTTTATTCACAACATCTGCAGATGTCCAGCTTTTTTGTTTGTTGATTACTAAGAAGCCATCCATATATTAAATCAGGGTTCAAGGGTTCAAGGATTCAAGGGTTTTCTCCTTTTTAACTATCTTCCTCTCCATCTCCTCCACTGCTGCCTGCAGAACCTTTTCCTTTACCTCATTAAGGCTTCCTTTTACAGTACAGCCGGCAGCATACTTATGCCCGCCTCCGCCGAATTTCAATGCAAGCCTTGTTACATCTATTGTTCCCCTTGACCTAAAGCTTATCTTATACAAATCCTCTTTAGATTCCCTAAAAAGAACTGCTATCTCCACCCCTTTTATTGAGCGTGGAAAATTTATAAAATCCTCCACATCTTCAGCTGTGGTGTTAGTAGCAGCATAATGGGCAGAGGTTATTGTCACCCATGCAACCTTTCCTGTGCTGTCTGTCTCCATCTCATCTAAAAGTATACCGAGCAGTTTAAGCCGCTGGAATGTATTGGTTTCATATATCTGCTGGCCTATCCTCCATGGATTAATGCCCGCATCTATAAGTTCTGCTGAAATCCTTAGTATGCCTGAATTGGTATTTGAGTATCTGAATGAGCCTGTTTCGGTAAGGAGTGTGGTATATATGGCTGTTGCTATATTCTTGTCTATCTTTATCTTCAATGCCTTTGCAAGCCTGTAGATTATATCGCCTGTTGCAGTTGCCTTAGCGTCTATATAATTTATATAGCCGAATTTCTCATTGGTTATGTGGTGGTCAATATTGACAATTGGCGGCGGCATTGGCATTGCCCCGTTCTTAAACAGTCCAACCCTGTCTTTGCTCCCGCAGTCAAGCACAAACATTGCATCAAATCTGTTGTTAATTTCCTTTGCCTGTTTTATTTTTTTGGAATATGGCAGAAATTGAAGGTTTCTCGGAACAGGGTCTGTATTGCAGACAACAACACTCTTGCCAAGTTTTTTTAAAATCAATGCCAGCGCAATCACAGAACCGATTGCATCGCCCTCTGGATTGATGTGAGTTGTTATTAAAAATCTTTTATTCTCCTTTATACACTTAATAACCTTTTCAAGCCCCATTATTTTTCCTTCTCCAGATCATCCAGTATCTTTACCATCCTGATCCCCTCTTTTATGGAATCATCTATCCTAAATAACAGTTCAGGGATATATTTGATTCTTAATCTCTTTCTTAATTCAGACCTAATAAATCCAGCTGCGCTAATAAGGCCGCTGATGGTATCGCCTTTTTTTTCAGAATCATTTAGTATGCTTATATAGACCTTTGCATTTTTAAGATCGTCTGATAAATCCACATTAGTAACAGTTACAAACCCAATCCTCGGGTCATGTATCTTGTGCATTATTATATCTGCAATCTCTTCCTTTATCTGCTCACCGAGCCTGTCTGACCTTTTGTAGCTTAACATCAAATTATCTCTATTTTATAATCAACTATCTCTACTACTGGTATACCTTCAATAAAATCTATCACCTTATCAAGCATGGCATTTATATGGCCAGTTCCATTGCCAATGCTGGATACGCCTAATATTGCCTTCTGCCACAATTCATTCTCATCAACCTCTGCAATAGACACATTAAATTTAGCCCTAATCTTATCCTTCAGGCTCTTTAAAACCTGCCTTTTAGCCTTTAAAGAGTTTGCATCAGGAATATGTAGTTCTATAGTGCAAATCCCGACTCTCATAACTATTTTCATTAAGGCTGTTCAAAAAGCCTCAGATGCAAGGCGGAGCGAGGTCTCGCACCGCAACATACAAATTAATATGTGAGGATGCGAGGCCGAAGCGACAACACAGCAGATGGGCTTTTTCAACAGTCTCATACCTTATAGTTTTGCTGCTATCTTGTCAACAGCATAAGCCTCAATAATATCCCCTACCTTAATGTCATTAAAATTCTCTATACTAATACCGCATTCATAGCCGCTCTGCACCTCTTTTACATCATCTTTAAACCTCTTGAGGGATGAGAGCTTTCCATCATATATCACCACATTGTCCCTTAAAACCCTTACGCCTGCACAGCTTCGCAGAATAGAGCCGTCTGTTACATGGCAGCCTGCAATTGTCCCAATATTGGAAACGCTGAATATCTGTCTCACCTCTGCCCTTCCAAGCGCACGCTCCTTTAATGTCGGCTCAAGGAGGCCCTCCATTGCTGATTTCACATCTGCAATTGCATCATAGATGATGGTATAGAGCCTTATATCCACATTCTCTTTCTCTGCAAGTGAAGAGGCCTTAACCTCTGGTCTTATATTAAAACCTATAATAATTGCATTGGATGCAGAGGCAAGCATTATATCTGTCTCTGTAATAGCGCCAACAGAGCCGTGAATAACATTCAATTTAACTGCGCTTGTGCTGAGCCTCTCCAGCGACTCTTTAAGCGCTTCAACAGAGCCCTGGACATCGCCCTTTACAATGATATTAAGCTCTTTAACCTCGCCGTCCTTTATCTTTGCATAGAGGTCGTCAAGTGTTATCTTCTTTGACTTGGCAAGTTCTGCGCTCCTCTGCCTCTGCTGTCTTGTAACTGCGATCTCCTTTGCAACCTTTTCATCATCAACAACAACAAAGGTATCGCCGGCCTGCGGCACACCTTCAAGGCCTATAACCTCAACAGGGGTTGACGGCCCGGCGCTCTCCACCTTTTTGCCCAAATCATCAACCAATGCCCTTACCCTGCCGAAATATGTTCCTGTTACAAAGGCATCCCCAACCTTAAGTGTTCCGCTCTGTATAAGAATTGTTGCAACAGGACCCCTTCCCTTATCAAGTTTTGCCTCAACTATAGTTCCCCTTGCCTGTTTATTCGGATTTGCCTTAAGTTCCAGCACATCTGCCTGAAGGAGTATCATCTCAAGCAATGAATCCAGATTAATCTTTTTCTTTGCCGAGACCTCCACAAAAATGGTCTGTCCGCCCCATGCCTCGGAGACAAGTTCATATTCAGTTAATGCCTGCTTTATCTTGTCTGGATTTGCCTCTGGCTTGTCTATCTTGTTTATCGCAACTATAATAGGCACCTTTGCAGCCTTAGCGTGGTTTATTGCCTCAATGGTCTGGGGCATAACACCATCATCAGCAGCAACAACAAGGACTACAATATCTGTTACCTGCGCGCCCCTTGCCCTCATTGCAGTAAATGCCTCGTGTCCCGGGGTATCAAGAAATACAACATTCTTATCCCCGACCTTTACCTTATAAGCGCCTATATGCTGGGTAATGCCTCCTGCTTCTCCTTCTGTTACCTTAGTCTGCCTAATAGAATCCAATAAAGATGTCTTTCCATGGTCAACATGGCCCATAATTGTAACTACAGGAGACCTTGGGACTAATAAAACCGCATCATCCTGAACATCTGAAACAAGCTCTTCATTAGATACTGTAGATACTGTTTCTACCTTAAGTCCAAGGCTGTCTGTAATCAGTATTGCAGCGTCTAAATCCATAGGCTGATTGATTGTTGCCATCATACCCATCTCCATCAATCTCTTTATAATCTCGCCTGTCTTCTGGCCGATAGCCTCTGCAAATTCCTTTACAGTAATGCCTTCATGAATTTTAATAACCTTCCTTCTCGGCTTTGTTATTTCTTCCGGCGCCGCAGCCCTCTTAAGCTTTTTTGCAACAGGCCTTTGTTTTCCCGGCCTTTTCTGGAATATCTCTAACTCATTCCATTTTACAAGTCCGTTTGGATGCTTTGCTTCCTTCTCAATCGTCTTAAGGGTCTTAAATTTTTTTGTTTTATCCTTTGGTTTGAATGCCTTTTCTTTTTCTTTCTTTGCAGCATCAGCCTTTTCTATTTGTTTAGCTGACTTTTCAGCCTCTTCTTTGACCTCTTTTTTCAGCACAACTCCAGGCTGCGGCTGTAATTCCTGAACTGCGGGAGCAGCAGAAATTTTTTCAGGCAATTCTGTTATTTCTTTTGCTTCTGCTATTGGCTGTGGTAAAGGCTGTGATTCTATTGATATGGCTGCCTCAGCAGGCGCCTCTAATTCTTTATGCTTCTTCTTTATAAGAACAGTGCCTCTTTTTTTCTCCTGTGGTTTTTCCTCTGCGCTTATTTTCTTACCCTTAGCAAACTTATTAACAACTAAACCCACGGTTTTATCGTCAAGGACGCTCATGTAGCTCTTGGCATCAATACCCATTGTCTTAAGCTCTGACAACAGCTTTTTATTAGTCATGCCTATATGTTTTGCAAGTTCAAAGACTTTTTGTCCTTCCATAAAACCATTCACCCCCTACCATTAATTCATGCAGAGTGGATTATTTCCCTCGCAGCATCAATGATCTTTTTTGCTGTCTTTTCTCCAATCTTTGGAATCTTGGAGAGTTCGTCCTCTGTTGCCTCTGCAATCTTCTTTATTGAACTAAAACCGTGCTCTTTTAATACTAAAACCGTCTTTTCTCCGACCCCTGGAATAGATGCAATATCTGATTCAGAAGGCTCTGCCGCAGCCTCTGCTGCCTCTTCTGCAGCGGATTCTCCTTCAGCCTTTTCCTGCTGTTTTGTCTCATGTGCAATAGCCTCAGTAATCTCCTTTTCCCTCTCTGCAGCCCTCTTGCCCTGATATTCAGTTTCGCTTAATATATCTATCTTCCATCCTGTCAGTTTTGCGGCAAGCCGGACATTCTGTCCTTTCTTTCCTATTGCCAGAGACAACTGCTGGTCTGCAACTACAATTGTCGCAGACTTCTCCTGCTCATTAATGCCGACCCTTTCTATTACTGCAGGGCTGAGCGCCTCGCCGATAAATGCCCTCGGATCATCACTCCATGCAATAATATCAATCTTTTCCCCGCGCAGCTCCCTTACAACTGCCTGAACCCTGGAACCCTTAACGCCAACACAGGCGCCAACAGGATCGATTGAGGAGTCTTTTGAAGCAACAGCGATCTTTGCACGGTCCCCAGGCTCCCTCACAACACCTTTTACACTGACTATCCCTTCGTAAACCTCTGGCACTTCCATCTCGAAAAGTTTTGCAAGTAAATTTGGATGTGTCCTTGAAAGTATAATCTGCGGCCCCTTAGGCGTATGCCTGACATCAAGGATATATGCCCTTACCCTATCACCCCTTCTGTATGGCTCGCCGGGTATCTGCTCTTTAGCAGGAAGAACACCTTCAGTTTTTCCAAGGTCTATTATATAGTCCCTTCTCTCCTGCCTCATTACAACACCGTTTATCAGGTCTCCCTGCTTATTCTTGAAATCCTTCAGAATAACATCCCACTCAGCCTCTCTCACCTTCTGGATTATCACCTGCTTAGCAGTTTGCGCTGCAATTCTGCCGAGGTCATCCATCGGTATTATGTTGCCTATCTCATCGCCTATCTCTGCGCCCTCATCCATCTTTGTTGCCTCCTCAAGAGAAATCTCCTCTCTCGGATTCTGAACATTTTCTACAATCTTTTTAACAGCAATAACCTGAATCTCGCCTGTCTTAGGGTCAATGCTGACATTTATATTTTCACATACAGAACCAAATTTCTTTTTTGCGGCAACCAATAAAGCTGATTCAAGGGCCTTTACAATAACACTGCTGTCTATACCCTTCTCCCTGCAAAGCTGCTCAATAACTGTTATCAACTGG
>MHEL01000145.1 GCA_001803815.1 Nitrospirae bacterium RBG_19FT_COMBO_42_15
AAACCGCTCTTCTTCATAAGAGCAGAAATAGAGTCTCTTATGCCTTTTTCATCGTCAACAATAAGAATCTTGCCTTTTGTCTCTGCCATTAAACTTATTTCTCCCTTGAATTAATTATAATTATAGCGTAATATGTCATAAATGACAAGGATATATCATACACTCACAAAAGATAGAATTACAAAGGAAATCTCTGCAAAAGTGCATAGGCCGCTCACTTTTAAGGAGTTGTCTGAGGTTTTTGATATCCAGCCCAAAGAAATCAATAAATTCAAAGGGTTAGTAAAGGAACTCGTGCTGTCAGGCGCAATCATAAAGACAAGGGAGAACAGATATGCCCTTCCTGAGAAGGTCGGGCTTATTACAGGTCTTGTAAATGCCCATCCTGACGGTTATGCCTTTATTACGCCGGAAGAGGGCGGAGTGGATATATTTATACCCCCAAAAAAGATGCTCGGCGCAATGAACGGAGATAAGGTGGTTGCAAGGATAGAAGGCGTCAAACAGGGAAATAAAAAAGAGGGCAGGATTATAAGGATACTTGAGCGGGCGCATACAAAGATTACAGGGAGATTTGAAAAGAGCAAGGGCTTTGGCTTTGTTATGCCCACTGACCCAAAGATTGCCTATGACATCTATATTCACAAAGACAACTGGAACAATGCAAAGGACGGCGAGATTGTTGTAGCAGAGATTATTGAATACCCTAAGGAGAAAAGAAATCCTGCAGGCGCTGTTATAAAAACACTCGGCTTTCCTGACAGAAAAGGCATAGAGGCAGAGCTTATAATGGAGGAGTATGAGCTTACGGCTGAATTCCCGGAGGATGTTAAAAAAGAGCTCTCAAATCTCAAATTTCAAATCTCAGATTCGCAATTAAAAAAAAGGGCAGACTTAAGGCATATGAAAACAGTTACCATTGACGGTGAGAATGCAAAGGATTTTGACGACGCTGTTTCAATAAAAAAACATGCTAATGGCCATTACACATTATGGGTTCATATTGCAGATGTAAGCCATTATGTTGAAACAGGCTCGGCATTAAATAAAGAGGCATTCAGCCGCAGTACAAGCGTATATTTCCCTGACAGGGCGATACCAATGCTTCCTTATGAATTATCTAACGACATATGCAGCCTGAAGCCGAATGTTGACAGGCTTACTGTAACAGCAGAAATGGAGTTTGACAAAAAAGGAAAAAGGATTGACTATAAATTCTACAATAGCTGTATAAAAAGCAATGAAAGGATGACATATACAAAGGTCAAGGAGATACTCGCTGATAATGATTTAGCGCTGCGCGAAAGATACAGCGAACTTATAGAAGACTTTGAGCTCATGGAGGAGCTTGCCTTGCTGATTTCAAAGCAGAGATGGGAAAGGGGAAGCATAGACTTTGACCTCCCGGAGCCTGCAATAATCCTTGATATACAGGGCAAACCTACAGATATTATAAAAGCAGAGAGAAACATTGCCCATAAGATAATAGAAGAGTTTATGATAGCAGCAAATGAGGCAGTTGCATCATATATTACCTCACTTGAGATACCATCCATTTACCGCATCCATGAAGAGCCGGACAAGGATAAGATAGAAGACTTCACTGAAGTAATAAGGGGCTTTGGGCTTTCTGTCAAAAGAAAAGAGGGTTTGAAGCCAAAGACCCTTCAAAAAATCCTTGAAGAGGTTAAGGAAAGGCCTGAGGAGAGGCTTGTAAATCATATACTCCTGCGCTCTATGAAACAGGCAAAATACTCTACAGAAAATGCCGGACACTTTGGCCTTGCATCAGAAAATTACACGCACTTTACATCGCCAATAAGAAGGTATCCTGATTTAGCGGTGCACAGGATATTAAAGATGGCAATAACAGAAAAGGGCATATCAGAGAAGGAGAAGGAATATCTCAAAGAGATCCTCCCTGAAACAGCAAAACACTCGTCTGAAAGGGAGCGCATTGCAATGGAGGCGGAAAGGGATGTTGTCAATCTCTTTAAAATAAACTTCATGAAGGAGCATATTGATGAGGTTTATACAGGTTATATTTCAGGGGTTACAGCATTCGGCTTTTTTGTGGAATTGGAGGGTATATTTGTTGAAGGCCTTGTGCATATTACAAAGCTTCATGATGACTTTTATGTATTCCATGAAAAGGAACATTCGCTCATTGGCACAAATACAAAAAAGGGATACAGGATAGGCGATAAGGTTACTGTAATAGTTGATAAGATTGATGGAGAAAGAAGAAAGATAGACTTCTCGCTAATAAGGGCAAAAGACAAGAAAAACAGAAAAAAAGAAGAAAAGTAGAATAATCAATATGTTGTGGTATATCGCCAGCCCATATACATCTAATTGTATTTTTCACTTTACATATCAGAAAAAATATGTTATTACTGAAGCAGGCTAAAGGCAAAGAGCTAAGGGCATATGGAAATAAATTAATTAAAAACCTTTTGCCTTACGCCTTTAGCCATTATTTATTTAAGGAGGCCTCATGCGTCTATCAAAATTAGAGATTCTTGGTTTTAAATCCTTTTGCGACAAGACAACCGTTGTCTTTCAGCCCGGCATAACTGCTATTGTAGGCCCTAATGGATGCGGAAAGAGCAATATCTCTGATGCAATACAGTGGGCGCTCGGAGAGCAGAGCGCAAAGACATTGAGGGGCGAAAAGATGGAGGATGTAATCTTTAATGGGACAGACAATAGAAAACCGCTCGGCATGGCAGAAGTAAATATAATACTCACTGATGTTGACGGCCAGCTTCCGGCAGGATTTGGCGAATATAAGGAGATTCAGGTAACAAGGAGGCTCTACCGCTCTGGCGAGAGTGAATATTTTATAAACAGAATACCATGCAGGCTGAAGGATATAAGGGATTTATTGATTGACAGCGGCATTGGCGCAAAGACGCATACAATCATTGAACAGGGCAAGATGGACCAGATATTAAGCTCAAAGCCGACTGACAGAAGGATAATAATTGAAGAGACAGCAGGCATAATGAAATTCAAAATTAGACGGAATGAGGCAATGAATAAGCTTGAGGCAACGAACCAGAACCTCCTCCGTGTAAATGACATTGTAAGCGAGATAAAGAGGCAGATAAACTCCATTGACAGGCAGGCAAAAAAGGCAGAAAAATATAAAAAGCTTAAAGAGGAGATTAAAGACATTGAGCTAAGGCTTGCATCAAAAAATCTTACATCTCTGGAAGAAAAAAGGGAGAGTCTTAATAAGGAACTGACAGGTAAAAAGGATGAAGAGATAAAGGCAACAGCAGATATTGCAAGGATTGAAAACCAGATTGAAGACGGCCGCATGATTATTGCAGAAAAAGAAAAGGAGATTTCAGAAATAGACACAAAGGTCTTTGAGCTTGAAAACAGGATACACAGAAACGAAGGCCGCATAGAGATGCTTAAAGGCCAGTTGAATACCTTTAATGGGCAGATGGAAAGAGGCTCTTTAGAGATTGAACATATCAAAAAGGAGATTGAGCAGCAGCAGTATCAAAAGACCCTTGCAATAAAAGAGAGGGAGGAGTTTGAGGCGCAATTAAAGGAAAAAGAACACTCCCTGAAGCAAAAAGAGGAGGCATTTGAGTCGCTTCTTTCCCAGCAGCAGAATATACAGGATAATCTTGAAGAAGGAAAGTCAGAGGTCTTCAGGATTATCACAGAGATAACAAATACAGCCAATCAGATAAATACCCTAAAATCCATGCTGTCTGAAACAGAAAAAAAGGAGATTAAAAGGCTTGCAGAGGATGAAGAGCTGCTGAATGAATATAATAAGGCAAAAGGAAGATTAAAGGACATAGAAGGCCAGAACTCATCAATCAGAGAGGCATTGAATAATAAGAAAAATGATTATGCAAACACCATAAAAGATATGGACAGATTGCAGTCCGAGCTTAAACAGCTTGAGCAGAGTCTGTTTTTAGAAAAAGAGCATCTTAGCTCCAATTCTGCAAGATTAAACTCGCTCTCTGATATGGAGAGGAACCTGACAGGCTATCAGGAAGGCGTAAAAAATATACTTGGCAGAAAGGAAAAAGGAACAAATGAGTTAGCAGGAATCCACTGCCTTGTTGCAGATATAATTGAGACAGATCCGAGATACGAAATGGCTGTAGAGGCGGTCTTAGGCGAACGGCTCCAGAATATAGTCACAGAAACGCATCACGACACAAAAAAGGCGGTAGAGTATCTCAAGCAAGAAGGGGCTGGAAGGGGGACATTTATCCCATTAGAGCTTAAAGAAAAGGAAAGGGCATCTTATGTTAAAAATGGCGATGCAGGTGTAGTAGGGCCTGCATTAGAGCTTATAAGATACAAAGATGACTACAAGAAGGTTGCCGAATATCTTCTCGGCGATGTTCTGATAGTAGAAGATCTGGATTCAGCAATAAATATCTGGAATAAAAACGGCATAAACAAGACACTCGTGACCTTATCAGGAGAGGTTGTTGACCCATGGGGCGCTGTCTCAGCAGGAAGCGTGAAGGAGAATGGAGACGGCCTTTTGCACAGGCGCCGGGAATTGAAAGAGCTTGAAAGGTCAGTTGTTGATAAGAAGGGAGTTGTTGAGCAATTAGAAGACAAAATAAAAGAGGCAAGGGCAAAGCTTGATAAGGTTATGGATGGAAAGCAGAAATTAGAGGCTGCTATCCATCAGACAGAGATACAATCAATAGGAACTGAAAGGGATGTGCAGACATTAATAGACGAGTTGAATAGATTAGAGGGAAGGCTTGCTATTGTAAAAACTGAGAAGGATATTATTGCATCGGAAAAGGCAAGAATTGCAGATGAGGCAAATACTGCAAAGCAAAACCTTGAAAACCTTACAAGGCAAAGGCAGGAAAACGAGGATAAGGTTATAGACCTGCAGGCAGAGTATAAAGAAATCCAGACATCAGTAGAAGAGCTGCGTGGAGAGGTTACGCATATAAAGGTGAGCGTAACATCCATTCATGAAAAGGCAGAGAATGCGCTTTTGAACATCCACCGCATTGAGAAGACAATTGACGGCAATAAAAATCAATTAAAGAACAGAGAGGATGAGATAAGCCAGACAAAAAAGGGGATAGAAGAGGCTAATAAGGCAATCTCTGATTCAGAGGCACAGATAAATGAACTATCACAGCAGCTCAATGAATTAAAGGGTATAAAGGTAGAAAGGATAGAGGCGCTTACAGCAGAAACAGATAAGCTAAAGATGATAGAGGCAGAAGTTAAGCAGCAGAGGAAGATATTAGAGGACATCCATAAGATTATCAGCGAATTAGAGGTAAAGGACACGGAGCTGCGTCTGCAGACAGAACATCTAAAGTCAACCATATATGAAAACTATCACACCTCTTTAGATGAGGTAAGAAAAGGTCTGGGCGAGTTTACAATTGACATGGAAGAGGCAAACAGCAATCTATCCGCATTAAAGGCAAAGGTAGAGGAGCTCGGACCTGTTAATTTGTCCGCAATAGAAGAGTATCAGGAGCTCACACAGAGATACGAATTCCTGACAAAACAGCAGGCAGATTTAATGCAGTCCATTGATGACCTGCAAAAGGCAATCAGCAAGATTAACAAGACAACAAAACAGTTGTTTATAGATACATTCAATACATTAAATGAGACCTTTAATAATGTGTTTAAGTCAATCTTCGGCGGCGGCAGGGCATCGCTTGTGCTTGTTGATGAAAATAATCCATTGGAATCCGGCATAGAGATCGTTGCCCAGCCGACTGGAAAGAGATTAGAAAACATAGCCCTCTTATCAGGCGGTGAAAAGGCATTAACAGCCATATCGCTCCTCTTTGCAAGCTTCTTGATAAAGCCTACACCATTCTGTATGCTTGACGAGATAGACGCTCCGCTTGATGAGGCGAACATCGGCAGGTTTACAAATGTGTTGAGAAGCATGGTGGACAAGTCCCAGTTTATAGTAATCACGCACAACAAGAGGACAATGGAGGCATCCGACGCGCTCTACGGCGTTACGATGGAAGAGCTTGGGGTGTCAAAGATTGTATCAGTGAGATTTAACGAGGAGACTCTCCAGAGAACAGAAGAAGAGGCAATGGTGGCAGGGTAGGAAATTATGCCGTGCCAGTTGTATTTTTTGCAACATTTCTTTTCCTGAAACGCTTCACAGCATACTCCGCAGTAAAGTAGGAAATCGCTGCAACCACCAGACCAAGCAGCAGGCTGCCGATGATAAAGGGCATGAAGTATGGCTTCAGATAATTGAAGATGTCCATAATCTTCATGCTGCCCCAGCTTATATCTGGCATAGTGTCGTTTAAGCCGTATATTTTCAGGCCAATCCATAAGCCAAAGCCATACACAGGCGCAAATGTCCATGGGTTGTTTGTATATGTGCCTACCATAATAGCAGCCTTGTTCAGCCTGAATATCCATGCAATAAGCAGCGCTGCAATAGTATGGAACCCAAGAAAGGGCGATATAGAAATAAATACGCCAATGGCAAATGAGAGCGCTATGTGATGGGACGAGTCGCTAAGGCTGAGAAGTTCATAAAGCCTTTCTTTTATCCTCAAAAATTTCATTTAAAATGGTTAAAACCTGTGGGCAGAAGAGGCCTCTGTCTCCCCTTGCTGTCAACAAGGAGGATGCCCTTTTTCCTTTCTGTAATCTCGCCGATCATGGCTGCAGATAGCCTATTTTTTGATATTGCATTGTATATCTTTATAACATTTTTTTCATTAACAGTAAATAGCAATTCATAGTCCTCACCGCCTGAAAGGGCATAGTGCAGGGGAGGCTTCTTTAAACGAATATTTTTTAATTCTGCTGAGACTGGTATCTTTTCCTCATAAATCACTGCGCCAACACTGCTCATCCTGCAGATATGGTTCAGGTCTGTTGATAGGCCGTCGCTTACATCTATCATAGAGGCTGCAAGCCTGTTTTTGGCAATGAAACATGCCTCTTTTAAACGGGGGATTGGCTTGATGTGCCGGTTAATGAGAAAACCTTTCCTCTTTCCTTTTTTCAAAAGCTCAAGGCCTGCGGAAGAATCACCGAGTGTGCCTGTTACAAAAATCTTGTCTCCCGGCCTTGCGCCACCCCTCCTGACTATATTACCCTGTTTTGCTTCTCCGAGCAAGGTTATATTAATAGTTAGGCTATTCTTAGAGCCTGAGGTATCCCCGCCTATTATGGAGACATTATAGGATGATGCAGTTTTTTTTATCCCCCTGTATAACTCATTTAGCTCCGCTACCTTGATATTGTCTGGCACAGCAATGGCAATAAGCGCATATTTGGGTATTCCGCCCATTGCAGCAATATCACTGATATTAACAAGCAATGCCTTTGCGCCCAGATTATAGCAGGAGATGTATCTTAAATTA
>MHEL01000146.1:0-201 GCA_001803815.1 Nitrospirae bacterium RBG_19FT_COMBO_42_15
CAAAGGGAATGTCAGTAGAGGAGGCGGTTGGAAAAGCGAAGAGGTTTATTAATAAGGCGATTATGAAGTCAGCGGCGATTGGGAAGGGGAGGAGGGTGTTAATTTAAAAAGCGCTAAATCCTAATATCTAATTCCTAAACAAATACAAAATTCAAATCTCTAAACAATGGATTGCAATCCTTGTTTCTTGAATTTTGAACA
>MHEL01000146.1:216-326 GCA_001803815.1 Nitrospirae bacterium RBG_19FT_COMBO_42_15
AATTTAGGATTTTGAATTTAGAATTTTGTTCTCAGTAGATTGTTTTTATAGGGCAATTAACATCTCATACAACGTGTTCAACGGCAGGCCTAACATATTAAAATAATCAC
>MHEL01000146.1:551-1068 GCA_001803815.1 Nitrospirae bacterium RBG_19FT_COMBO_42_15
TGACAATTGCGCTTTCAGGGGACTCTGGCTTGCCGAGCCGTTTTTTGTTTATTACAACAATGGTATCAGCAGCAATTATAACAGCATTTTTTACGCCTGATGCTGCCTTTTCTGCCTTTGACAGCGCGACCCTTTTAACATAACTCTCAAGGGACTCTTTAGGTTCCTTGCCTTCATCAACTGCAGAAGGCATTATCTCAAAATCAAGTCCAATCTGTTTTAATAGCTCAGCCCTTCTTGGAGATTCAGAGGCAAGGATTATTTTTCTGTTTATTATCATTTTATACTTATCTCAAGATAGAACAGGGCAAGGTACCCGATAAGCAGGGCAAACCATCCGGCAATGATGATAAACTCAAGGGTAGTGCCGAGGGAGATGGTAAAATTCTCTGATGCTATGGTATAAATATCCTCAAGCGAATCTATCTTTTCATTTACATTCTTTCTCCAGTCATCAAGATGGAATTTTTTTGAAAGAAGGTTGTAAAGCCTCGCGGAATACCAGTCTCCAATCAGT
>MHEL01000146.1:1075-8052 GCA_001803815.1 Nitrospirae bacterium RBG_19FT_COMBO_42_15
TATGCTCAATCGCCTCTGATTCAAGGATGGTCTGCGTTCTTGTCTGCACAATCTCCTTTATTGTATTTCTTATATCCCTTGACCTGAACAATAATCTTTGTTCTTTTCTTAACAGCTCTACGCTCTTTTCAAGCCTTGCATCAAGCTGGTAATCAAGGATTCTTAATTTTAACAACTGCAGGTTTGAAATCTCAAATAATTCTATATTGCTTTCAAAATCCCCCTGCGGCTCAAAAACAAATGCGCCGTCCCAGTCAACAATTGTCAAATCATCCTTTGCATATTTAAGCGCAGTTTCAAGCGTTGTCTTTATCTCATTCTCATCAATAGATATGCGCTCGTTTTTTAATAATGCAGCAACCTTTTCGCCGTGAAGTGATAGGAATACCTCAGGGTCGCCGCTGTAATTTGATATACAGTAGACAGTATAATCCTCATCAAACTCCCTGCTGCATTGATACTCTGCAAGTATCTTTCTGCATTCAGCAATAAGTTCAGCCTTAAAGTCCAGAATAGAATCAGCAAGGAGGTTTTCAAGCTCAATCGACGCCTCAGCAATTATTACATCAGGGAGATATGCCTTTACCAGGAAGCTGACATCCCTGCCGCTGATATTTCTTTTTTCCTCCTTTACTATTTTATGTTTTGGTATGACATCAGGATAATTCGGAGAGCTTTTTAAGGTTTTAACCTCAGATGCCACTGAATCTATTTCAAGATTAATAGGCGCTATGCCAATCAGGAATGCGACGATTTTTCCTGATAATGCTGTAGTTTTTTTTGAAATACGAATTTCACGCATATTTATCCTATTTCCAGTTTAAGAAAAGCTCTGATAGCAGCCTCACCCCAACACCTGTTGCGCCTTTGGGTTTGTAAGGACTCCCTTTTTCCTCCCATGCTGTGCCTGCTATATCAAGGTGCACCCATGGAGAGCCTTCAATAAATCTGCTTAAAAAATATCCGGCTGTTATTGTTCCAGCAGGCCTGCCGCCGACATTTTTCATATCTGCAATATCGCTTTTAATCAGTTCTCCGTATTCTTCCCATAACGGCAGCTCCCATACCCTTTCATAGGAAAGCTCGCCAGCCCTTTTGATTCTTTCTTTTAGTTTATCATCTGTGCCCATCATGCCTATTGCATCATTTCCAAGCGCAATCACACATGCGCCGGTAAGCGTAGCCAAATCAATTACTGCCTTTGGCTTATACCTCTTTGCATAGCCCAATGCATCGCCTAATATCATCCTTCCCTCTGCATCTGTAGAGATAATCTCCACTGTCTTTCCATCTATCATCCTTACAACATCACCCGGCTTCTGCGCTGTTCCAGAAGGAAGATTTTCTGTAGCAGGGATCAGGCCGACAATATGCAAAGGGAGCTTTAATCCTGCTGCTGTCATCATTGCGCCCATTACAGCAGCGCCGCCAGACATATCGTATTTCATCTTCTCCATATTCTCGCTCGGCTTAATTGATATGCCGCCGCTGTCAAAGGTGATTGCCTTGCCAATTATGACAATGGTATCTAAGCCCTTTTTATTTCTGTTGTGCTCAAGTATTATGAAACGGGGCGGCTCCTTGCTGCCTTTAGATACGCCGATAAGCCCGCCCATCTTTAATCTCTTGATTTCCCTTTCATCAAGAACCCTGCAAGAAAGCCCATATCTTTTAGCCATTCTCCTTGCCTCATCTGCAAGCATTATCGGGGTCTTGTCATTAGACGGCCTGTTCACAAGATTGCGGGTGAAGTTATTTGCCTCAGACAATATCTCTCCGACCTTAACCCCTTTTTTAATCTTTTCTTCATCCTCTCTCTTTTCAACTGCAATTATCACATTATCTATTTTCTTCTCTTCTTTTTTCTCTGTCTTATATTCCTCAAACTGATATAATCCTAAAAGAAGACCTTCAGCAATAGCCTGACCGATTCTTTTTTTATCTTCCTGAATCGAAAGGACAGGCATTGCGAAATTTTTTAAGCCCTTACTTCTCATCTCCTGCCCGGCCTTAGCAGATGCCTGACGCAGCTTGTCTATGGTAAATTTTTCTTTTACGCCAAGCCCTAAAAGGAGCATCCTCTTTGCCTTCAGACCTGCAGGAGAAATAAGAAAGAGCATTTCGTCAGCCTTTCCTTTAAACTCGCCTCTTTTTATAAGGATAGAAATCAAGCCATCTGCTGCCCTATCAAGCCCTTTGTATCTTTCAATGCCTTGTTTTTCAAAAAGCCCGATTGCAATAGCATCTGTTTTTATATCTTCAATTCTTTCAGTCTTAACAACAATCTTCATTTATGCCTCCGACTTTCTTATCAATCCATTGTCCCTTTAATGCCAGCCTCTTCATTAATAATATATTTCACGCTTACCTTTAAATCTTTTCTTAAAGAGTGATATACAGAGCAATACTTCTCCTGCGAAAGGCTGACCGCCCTCTCCACCTGCTTCTGTGTGATATTTTCTCCTGATATATGAAGGATCATCTCTACTGCCTTAAAATACTGCGGCGGCGTTGGATTCCTCTCGCCGATAATCTCTATCTTAAAATTGGTAAGCCTTGCCTTCATCTTCTGCAGAAACATAACAACATCAATCCCCATACAGCCGGAAAGGCTCAGCAGAAGGCTCTCTGTTGGCGCGCATCCCATTTGTATATGCGCATCAAACTCTATCTCATAGCCGCGCTGCGTCCTTGCAGTAAAAAGCAAATCACGCTCCCATTTAAGCGTCCCTTTTAGCACAGGCAATACATTCTCTTTATAGCCTTTCAGTGATTCTTCTAATTCTTTTCTTTCTCTTTCCAAGTGTCAGCTCCTTTCTATATCAGCATAGCTACTGCATTTTAATAGATTGCATATACATAGTCAAGGCAAAGAGAATTCTTTAGGCGCCTTGATATATATCAGAATAATGATATAATTAATATTAACAGATTATGTCATTAACCTTTGTTGAAATAGAGAGGCAAAAAAACTGGAGGATAGCTGTTTTTTTTCTTGTCCTTCTGTCTTTATATTTTGTTATATTAACCACCCTTTCATTGTCTTTATTTATTATAGCGCCTCCATTGCTTTTCCTTATCAAAGGCGCTCTATTTCAATATCTTCTGATTGTTATATCTGTTTCACTTCTTGTTGCGTTAATCCATTTTTATTTTTCCGGCTTTAGCGTGCTCCGTTATCTGGCAACCAATCTTGGCGCTGCAAAACCTGACCATGAAGACGGCATACACACGCGGCTAAAAAATATTATTGATGAGGTTCATGTTGCAACAGGAAATAAGAGGAAGATAGACTGCATGGTAATTCCGAGCCTTGCGATGAATGCCCTTGCAGTGGATAATTTCAGAGGCAATGCAGTGATAGCAGTAACAGAGGGGCTGATATCAAGGTTGACAAGAGCTCAGCTTGAGGCAGTGGTTGCGCACGAAGCATATCATATACTCTCAGGCGACTGCCTTGAGGCAACTGTAGCAGCAAGCCTCTTTGGCATCCCTGCTTCAATTATTGAAGGCTCCCAAAACCTCTCTGAGCATGGGATGATTCATCCGCTGTTAATCCCCACATGGATACTTTTAAAATTCAGCCAGATGTTTAATATGTTTATCTCAAGGGAGCGCGAATACCGGGCTGATGCAGGCGCTGTAAAGATGAATCGCAACCCAGTTGCGCTTGCAGAGGCATTGCATAAGATCTCAAGGGGCTGGAGGGGAACAGGTTTTTTTGGCAGCGGCCTTGAGATGCTCTGCATTATTAATCCAAAGGCAAGTGAGCTTGATGAATCAGAGGGCTGGGTTTCAGACCTCTTTTCCACGCATCCGCCGATAAGAAAAAGGGTAGGAATATTATTAAGGATGGCGAGGGCGAGCCTTTCACAATTTTACTCGAGGGCAGATGAAGTGAAAATGGCGGCTATTTCTGAACCTGCAAAAACGGCTGAGCCTCTTTACCCCGTTAGAAAGGAAGCCCCACCTTTTGGACATGGCGGAAGAAATATAGCGAGTGAGGAGCTTAATGCCTCTCCTGAGCTTTCTAATGGGGTTTACTATGCCTATAATGAAGAGCAGGAATGGCAGGGGCCGTTTAGTCTATCAGAACTTTCTGCCTTAACATGGCTCACACCCCTTACATGGGTAGGCGCAGTGCCTGATGAGGAGATAGAAAGGGCGTCAGAAAATCCAATAATAAACGCTATATTCATAAAAAGGCTTATTAATACAAAGGCAAAGACAGCAGAACTCACATGCCCGAACTGCAAGCAGGCATTGGTTGAGATTCCATACGAAAGGACGCAGATATACCAATGCAATTTTTGCAAAGGAACCTTAGTTGAAAATAATAAGCTCCCAAGGATTATAGTGAGGGATGAAGAGCCGTGCCATGAGAGGATAAGCCAGCTTGCAAAGGCAGTAGTCAATGAAAACCAGAAAGGTTTGACAATAAAGAGATTAATTTCAAAAGAAGGGCTAAAAAAACCGATTCCATTTAAGAACTGTCCAAAGTGCAAAAAACCCATGATGAGGAGATTTTACAGCCTTGCCTATCTTGTAGAAGTAGACAGGTGCAGCTTCTGCGGCATTACATGGTTTGACAAGGACGAGCTTGAAATGCTCCAGTGCATGGTGGAGAACAGGATAGTGCCGGAGATAGAATTGTCATACGAGGAATAATTTATTCCTTTGTTTTTTCCGGCCACCTGCATTGCATGTACAAAACGCACTCATTGCATAAAGGCTTTCTTGCCTTGCAGGTCTTCCTGCCGTGTAAAATCAAAGCAAGAGAAAAATCAATCCATTTATTTTCTGGAATCAGATTCCGCAATTGCATCTCTATCTTTTCAGGGTCTTCTGATTTTACAAGGCCGAGCCTGTTGCTTACACGCAAAACATGAGTGTCCACAGCAATCGCAGGTATATTAAATGCTGCGCTGAGAACAACACTCGCTGTCTTTCTGCCGACACCGGGCAGGCTCGTCAACTCCTCCATTGTGAAGGGAACCTTGCCGCTAAAATCAGAGACAAGCTTTTTTGCGGCATTTATAATCATCTTTGCCTTATTTTTATAAAAGCCTGTTGATCTAATCTCCTGCTCAAAGGTTTTTATATCAGCATTTGCATAGTCCTTTGCAGTTCCGTATCTTTTAAAAAGCCTTTCAGTAACCTCATTCACACGCACATCTGTGCACTGTGCAGAGAGTATGGTTGCAACAAGAAGTTCAAGAGGATTTGTAAATTTAAGGGCAATCTTTGGGCGGGGATATTTTTTTAAAAGCAGTTCTGTTGTCCTTTTCCCATTCGCCATTATCATTTCAAAATAATTATATCAGAATTATAGAAATTTTGAAGAGCAATAATCTGAAAAGGGGATTGCGCTTGACAGTATTAAAGGTGGTTGATAGAATAAGCCTTAGCAAGAGGGATAGCGAATGACCATGCAAGAAAAAGTCCATTACTGGATTAAATCAGCAGAGAATGACTGGATAGTGGCTGGTCATCTTTTTGAGAAGGCAGATTACCCTTATTCACTTTTTTTTGGGCACCTAACGATAGAGAAGCTATTAAAAGCGCTTTTTATAAAAAAGTTTAACGCACCGCCGCCATATACACACAGCCTTGTTTATCTTGCAGAAAAAGCAGAACTAAATATTTCTCCTGAAAGGCTGGAGTTTCTTGAAGTAGTTACAGACTTTAATCTTGAGGCCAGATATCCTGATGAACGATTTAATTTTTATAAGAAATGTACAAAAGAATTTACAGAAACAAATCTGAAGAAGATTGAGGAGTTTAAAGAATGGCTGCAGCAGTTGCAATAGATAAGATAATAGTATCGCTTAAAAAGTATATTCAAGAGCTTCAGAAAAACGGCATTCCTATTCAAGAGGCTTTTATCTTTGGCTCTTATGTCAAAGGAAATCCCAGAGAGGAAAGCGATATTGATATTGCCTTGATTTCGTCTGTGTTCTCAGGAGACAGATTTGAAGACAGAAGGAAGATAGTTCCTTTAAGAAGAAAAATAGACAACAGGATTGAACCAATTCCTTTTAGACCAGAGGATTTTTACAATGGCGGCAGCTTTGCTGAAGAGATTAGAAAAACAGGGAAAAAGCTAATTTAGCCATGTCATATCAACGCCAAACCAACACCTCCTTTCAGGGATTAACGGTTTCTAACAAATGTCCTTTGGGCGCCTTGGCAAGCTGCAGCCCATGAGTCGAGTATCGTAGGCAGAAGGAGAATAAGTGGTAAAAACTAAGACTGTTTTCTTTTTAAGCCTTTTGTTTTTTGTAGTGTTCAATAAAGATGGTTTAATATTCGCTGAGAGTATTCCGAGATCAAGCGAAGGAATTTTTGCTGTTCCTTCAGGATGTAGAGACAAAAACAAAAATAACAAATGTGTGATTGGAAAACTGCCCGTTGGAACAAGTGTTTTTATTTTAGGCGAAAAAAAATCCGAAATATGCGAGGCAAAAGTAGAAAAAAGCTTTCCAGCAGAATTTGAAGCTGGCGACGATTTTTTTCTTTCACGGCTGAATTTAGGCAGATGTAAAATTTTTATTTTAATTTAGCAGTAGTAAAATCAAAGCCACGTAGTTATAAGCTAATGAAGCCCTCTCATGTTCAAGAAAAAGCAGTGATTGCCAAGATTGATAGAACCATCCGGCAGCAGCAATATTCCATTGAATCTAAGGGAGGGATACAGCACCCATGGCAGCTTCCTGAAGATAACCCTAAAATTCTAAAATTACCCAATCAGCCTGCTGAAACATTTATAGTGGTTTACAAGAACGCAGCCCCTTCAGGAGATGAAACTCATATGCTTTATTCAAGCGGCAAAATAAAACTCATTCATGGAGCAGCTACCATTAAGGGAATTTTTTCATTAAACAACAGATACTTTATCCATTATAAATTTACTTGCAAGATAGGGTGCGGTTGGAATGGGGAATTTATTATTGAATTTTCTGGTAAGGATTTTAAGA
>MHEL01000147.1:0-581 GCA_001803815.1 Nitrospirae bacterium RBG_19FT_COMBO_42_15
GCTTTGGGCGGCAAAGCCGTGAAACCTGTCTCCCTTATTGTGAAAGACCCTTACAATAACAATATTCACACCTGACGCCTTCATCGCTGCCATCTCTTTTTCAAGCTCCTCATAGGTGCTGCTCTTAAATAAAAGCACCTGTGCAGCAATAACCTTTTTGTCAACCTTAACAGATAGGTTTTCAGAAGGAGGCGTCTCATGCTTTATCTGCTGCGTAGGTGCAGAACAGCTGAATAATAGAAAAAAAATAAATGGAATAAAGATTTGCAATCTGCGCATTATCATCTGCATATCTTCTCTGCGAACCTCACAGCAGAAAAAAGCTCTCTTCCGGTTGCTGCTGAAGGAGGCATAAAGTCTGAGATTAGATAACAATGCTTTAAAGACGATTTAAAGCAGTTTTGATAAAGTCTGTAAGGTTTAAAAGGCTCGCATGGTTTAAATTGCTCAGCGATTTTTTCCTGCCTGATATGCTCATCTGAATTATCGCCTATATAATAGAGCCTGTTGTCTGAAAAAGGCATCAGCCATCTTATCTGCCTTATTGCCTCGTTTCTTAATGCTGTGAGTCTTTCTGAATC
>MHEL01000147.1:688-2118 GCA_001803815.1 Nitrospirae bacterium RBG_19FT_COMBO_42_15
GCGGGTATCTTGATAAATCCAAGGACATGGCAAGGTTATCCTTCATTGCAGCAGGAATTACCTCCTCATCCGCAGCCATGTAAATAGTATAAACAACCCTCTGCTTCTCTTTATCCTTTTGCAAATATATATGCGGGATATTTAAGATAAGATTATCTGCCTTTAATTCACTGCCATCTTCAAGCCGCAAACCATAAAACTGATTATTTACCTGAATTATCTCTTTAATCCTTGTATTGTATCTTATGCTGCTGTCTGCTTTAACAAAACTATCTGCCATTGCCTTTGATATAGTGTTAAACCCGTTCCTTATTATTGCTGCATCCATTTTAAAGAATGTCAGCGCCTCAACAAGCAAAAGGAGATTAATCTCATTTGTGGTCTTTTGCAAAAATAGGAGCGTCTGAATGTCAATAAACCTTTTGAATGAAGCGTCAAGGCCATAGCCATATAAAAATTTAGATGCCTTTTCATAACCGTATTTAGCAGTGGAAAAAAACGACCTTGCCTTCTCTTTTGATAATCTTAAAACCCTTTCAAAACCCTTGTCATCCTTATCTAATGGAAGAAACAGAGGTCTTGCAATCTCTGCAATCTCGTCTATCTTGTTATAGAACATCCTCACGGCATCAATCTTGTCCGGAAAAACACGATTTAATTCCTCAAGAAGCTCCTTCCTGTCTGAATAAAGATTTATTCTCTGCTCAGGAAGAACTATTTGCAGGGGTAATTCATAAATTGCCCTTACATCTTTGGAGATTTGAGATTTTAGATTATTGATGCCTGCCTTTGAGAACGCAATTGGAAAAAGACCTTTATCAAGCCCCAAAAACAGCAACGGCCCT
Source organism: Nitrospirae bacterium RBG_19FT_COMBO_42_15 (assembly GCA_001803815.1). GTDB lineage: Bacteria > Nitrospirota > CAKKRA01 > 9FT-COMBO-42-15 > 9FT-COMBO-42-15 > 9FT-COMBO-42-15. The sequence continues at coordinate 1,534 of MHEL01000147.1, forward strand.
TGAGGAAACTGATAGTCCCCTATTTGGGAAATAGAGGCTGAGCCGCCGGCAGACTCCCTTTCATCTATTACTGCAACCTTTTTACCATTTTTTGAAAGAAGGCTAAATGCTGCAAGTCCAGCAGCGCCTGCGCCTGCTATAATGCAATCGTAATTGCTCAACTAATTAACCATCTCCATACTGCTAAAAAAGAACGGAATCTCAAGCTTAGCAGATTCAGCAGAATCAGAGCCATGAACAGCGTTCTGCTCAATATTATCTGCAAAATCCGCCCTGATAGTCCCCTTATCTGCCCTTTTAGGGTCAGTGGCGCCCATCAAATCCCTGTTCTTTTTTATGGCATCCTTGCCTTCAAGAACCAAAACAACAACAGGGCCAGAGGACATGAATTCTGCAAGGCTCTTATAAAATGGCCTCTCTCTGTGAACATAATAAAATCCCTCAGCATCCTTCTGAGACATCTTAATCATCTTCATTGCCTTAATCTTCAACCCATTACTTTCAAACCTCTTGACAATCTCGCCGATTACATTTTTCTTTACTGCATCTGGTTTAATAATTGATAATGTCTGCTCCACTTCAAAA
>MHEL01000147.1:2203-7928 GCA_001803815.1 Nitrospirae bacterium RBG_19FT_COMBO_42_15
CGCTCAAAAACTCTGCGGGAATGACATTTTAAGTTCTGTAGCAGGCTTCGTCGTGAGCTCAGCCGAACGATGGACTTTTTACGAAGCCGTTACTCTTCAAAATATGTGGCTGCTGCTGTTTCCGACTCCCACACAGTCACCCTTGACACCCATATATCCTCTGTATTCATCCTCTTGCTCATCCCCTCATAAACCCACTTTGCAATGTTTTCAGATGAAGGGTTTATCTCTGTAAAAGGGAAAATCTCATTTATAACCTTGTGGTCAAGCTGGTCTAAGAGCGCCTTTGCCTCTCTCTTCATATCATGAAAATCAACAGCGAGGCCGATCTCATTTAACAGCTCTGACATTATATATATCTCCACCTTCCAGTTGTGCCCGTGGAGATTTTCGCACTTGCCCTTATACCCCCTCAACTGATGCGCAGAGGCAAAGGAATCCTTGATTACAAGCTCATACATAATTGCTCCAATTTATATCAAAACAAAAACCTTGTCAATCCCTAACTTAGAAGTCCTTGACAACAGCATAGCAGTAAGATAATATTTAAACAAGTCATGACAAAAGATACAAAAAGGGCAATAAGGTTCTGGCTCTTATCATCCAATGATAATTTTGAGACCGCTGCAGCCATGCTAAAAGCCGGAAGATATAACTTTGCAATGTTCATGTGTCAGCAGGCGGTAGAGACGCTTCTGAAGGCGGTATTCATTATTCAAAAGAATGAGAGGCCTGAATATATACATAAGCTCCCAAAATTGGTTGAACTAACAGGCATAAAAATTCCGAAATCCATTGATGATAAGATACTAAAAATAGACGCCCATTATATTAAGGCAAGGTACAAAGAGGATAGGTTTAACAGTAAAATATACAACAAACAAAATGCAAAGAAACTTTTGAAAGACGCAGAGGATGTAATCAAATGGTTTATAAAAGAACTGAAGTTAAAAATATAGTAATACGGTATGTAAAGGAACTTCAGAAAAGGATTCCAATAGAAAAGGTTATCCTTTTTGGTTCTTATGCCTATGGAAGGCCTACAAAATACAGTGATATAGATATCGCGGTTGTTTCTGCTAAATTTAAGAAAATGAACGATATAAAGAGAATTATGCTTTTGTCAGATTATGCGAGGCGGATTAAAACCTCTATTGATATTGACCCAATCGGTTTTACAAAAGAAGAATTGGAAAAATCCGATTACTTTGAAGTAGGCGGCGAAATAATAGAGAAAGGTGTTATCGTTTATAAGGCTGCATAATTAATGAAAAGAATAATTCCTTTTTTAATACTCTTTTTTCTTCTTATTTTTCCCAATCTCTCCCCTGCTGCCTCTTCAAGCCCCCGGAAACAGTTTCAGAAGGCTAAGGAGTGCACGAAGACTTTAAACTCTTCTGAGGCTAAAAAGAGGCTCAGGCAGAACTGGGAAAAATGCATAAAAGAGTTTAATGCCATTGCAGCAAAAAACCCAAAGAGCGAATATGCTGATGACGGCTTATTTAATATCGGCAATTTATATACAGGACTCTACAATTATTCCAAAAACCTGAATGACTTAGACAGGGCAATAGATGCCTATAATAAGCTGATAAAAAAATACCCGAAGAGCCCTTATGCAGATGATGCCTGCTTTGAAATCGGCGAGGTCTATCTAAAACAGAAAAACTCTTTGGATGACGCACTTGAGGCATATAAAAAGGTTGTAAAACTCTATCCTAAAAGCAAACTAAAAGGTGAAGCAGAGAAAAGGATTAATGATATTTCAAAGACCATTGCGTCAACATCCAATAAAACATCTGCGCCAAACCAGATTAAAGAGATAAAATCATGGTCGTATCCTGAATATACAAGGATAGTCATTGAAGCAGATAATGAGATAGGCTTTACCAAAAAAAGAATTTCACAGCCAGACAGGTTATATCTTGACATGCCTAATGCAAAAATAAAAGAGGAATTGAAAAAAGAACCTATTTCTGTTGGTGATGGAATATTAAAACGGATAAGGGTAAGCCAGCATACACAAAAGGATGCAAGGGTAGTGCTTGACCTTGGGAGTATTGATGATTACAGGTTCTATCCGCTTACAGAACCGCACAGATTGGTCATTGATGTGTATGGAGCAAAATACCGTGAAGAAAATGAAACAAAAGAAAAGAGTACAAAAGACAAAGAAGATAAGGGCATGCCATTAAGCCAGCAGCTTAATTTAACTGTGAAAACTATTGTCTTGGATCCGGGGCACGGCGGTAAAGACCCCGGTGCAATCGGCAAAAACGGACTGATGGAAAAGGATGTAACATTAGATGTAGCCAAGAGGCTTAAAAAGATTTTAGTAGAAAAGGCAGATAAAAAGGTGTATCTCACAAGAGAGGATGATACCTATATCAGGCTTGAGCAGAGGCCGACAATCGCATCTGGAAAGAAGGCTGACCTCTTTATTTCTATTCATGTGAATTCAAATACAAAACGGAGCTCCCGCGGTATAGAGACATATATATTAAATTTATCATCAGACAAATGGGCGCAAAAAACCGCTGCAAGGGAAAATATGGCGTCAGAAAAATCTATAAGCGATTTGGAAAAGATATTGTTTGATTTAGCTGATAATAACAAAGAGGTCTCCATGTCGCTTGCCCTTTCTGTACAGAATTCGGTTGTCAATACCTTAAAAAAGGATTATTCAAGGATAGAAGACCTTGGCGTAAAACAGGCGCCATTTTATGTGCTCATTGGCACAAAGGTGCCGAGCATACTTGCAGAGGTCTCTTTTATAAGCAATCCTGATGAAGAAAAGAGGCTGAGAACGCCAGAATACAGACAGAAGATTGCAGAGGGATTATATGAAGGGATAAAAAGATATATAACAACATCTACTCCACAGGTGGCGCTGAGGGAAAGTGACGGAACTCAAAAATATTAAACTCACAATTGAATACTACGGCACAGCATATCACGGCTGGCAGCATCAGCCGCGGCACATAAGCATCCAGCAGGCCGTCAAAGAAAAGATAGAAATAATAGCAAAAGAGAAGATAAATCTGATTGGCGCAAGCAGGACAGATGCAGGCGTTCATGCATTGGCGCAGTCTGCAAATTTCAAAACAAAGAGCAGGATGAATGAAGGAGAATGGCAAAGGGCATTAAACAGCCTCCTGCCTTCTGATATTGTAATCAAAAAAGCAGAGATTGTTCCGCCTGATTTCCATGCCCGTTTCAGCGCCAAAGGAAAGATATATAAATACCTCATACTCAATCAGCCCATTCCTTCAGCGCTTTACAGAAATTATGCTTGGCATATCACCTATCCATTAAATTTTACTGAGATGAGAAAGGCTGCAAAATTTTTTATCGGCAGGCACGATTTTTCCTCTTTCAGGGCATCCTCATGCACTGCTGAGAACCCTGTAAGGAAAATCAAAAGGCTCGCTATCGCAAAAAAGGATGGCTTTATTCAATTCACCATTGAGGCAGATGCGTTTTTACATCATATGGTGAGGAATATTATTGGAACTCTAATTGCTGTTGGAATCGGCAAGCTAACACCAGATAAGATAGGAAGCATTTTGAAAGCCAAAGACAGAAGGCTCGCAGGCAAAACCGCCCCTCCTCACGGCCTGTATCTTGTAAAGGTTATTTACCCCGTTAGAAAACTCTGCTTCTCCTGCCTATGAGAAGACACATTGGTGTAAGGATTATAGGGGCTGTTGCCCAAACCCAAGTTTCACCCTTCGACAAGCTCAGGGTGAACGGTGTATGTATTGAAATTCTTGACTTCTATCTCGCTCGTGCTGAGCCTGTCGAAGCACAAAACCTATTTAGGCAACAGATCCTATATAATAAACAATAATTTCTTTGAAAAAAAACAGCGTTTAAAACCTTTTTTTTCTAACGGGGTTTACAAATAACAACAGATAAGTTATATTGTTAATCAATATGAAGATACTTGACCGCTATATAATCAAAGAGGTTCTTCCGCCTTTTATTCTCTCACTTTTTGTCTTTACCTTTGTCCTCTTTATGAACCAGATATTAAAGCTGACTGACCTGCTGATAAATAAAGGCATAGGGCTTTTCATAATCCTTGAGCTAATCTCATTTATACTTCCCTCCTTCTTGGTTTTAACAATCCCTGTCTCCACATTAACAGCCTCAATACTTGCATTCAACCGCCTCTCAAACGACGGCGAGATAACTGCCTTAAAGGCAAGCGGCGTAAGCCTTTACAGGATGGTTCTGCCTGTTTCAGCATATGCATTTGTTGCAGGCTTGATAACTGTATATCTTATGACATCTGCAATGCCTTATGGAAATTTTGCATTTAAAAATCTCCTTTATAAGACAATAAAGGCAAAGGCCTCTATCGGCATAGAAGAAGGCGTCTTTAACGACACCTTTGAAAATCTGATGATTTATGTAAAAGAAATGCCGAGGCCAGAGGAGTTTAACGGGATATTTATATCAGACCTGCGCGACCCAAAGGAGCCGAATCTAATCATTGCAAAATCAGGCTCAATCATTACAGATGAAGATGCCAAGAATATAATTCTACGGCTGAGGAACGGAAGCCTGCACAGAGGCGCTAAAGACGCTGACACATATCAGAAGGTGGAATTTACCAACTACGACCTCCAGCTTAATATTGAAGTTAAAGAAAGCAAAATCACAAAGGGACGCAGGGAGATGACAATAGGCGAGCTGCAGAATGAAATAGACAAAATGAAAAAGGAAAAAAAGGGTTATAATGTTCTTCTCATGGAGATAAACAAAAAATTCTCCATCCCATTTGCCTGCCTGCTGATGGGAGTCATAGGCGCGCCTCTCGGCATAGCCTCAAGGCGATCCGGAAGATCTGCCGGCTTTGCCATAGCAATAGGAATAACACTCGCATATTACCTGATAAATATGTTCGGCGATTATCTCGGCAAAAAGGATTTAATACATGCCTTCTTTGCCATCTGGATGCCGAACATATTCTTTACATTCTTTGGCGCATTCTTATTAATAAAGTCTGCCAATGAATCACCCTTTAAAACCTTCAACCTTATTATTGATATCTGCTATCATGTTTTAAATAAGATAGGGGCAATTAAAAGGAAATGAAAATATTATCCAGATACATAATAGAATCGTTTTTGAAAATATTCATGCTTTGCATGTGCGCCATCATTGTTTTATATCTTATAATAGAATTTGTGGAAAACCTTGACTACTTTGTTGAAAACAAGACCTCTCTTAGATATGCATTGGAATATTTCGTCCTGAAACTCCCGATGATAATTTTTCAGACAAGCCCTGTCACAATCCTGCTTTCAACATTATTAACCTTAGGCGGACTGTCAAAGAGCAATGAGATAACTGCAATGAAGGCAAGCGGTGTGAGCATTTATAATATAACCAATCCTTTGCTTGCGCTAACCTTTTTTATAAGCATTTTTATACTTGTCGGCAATGAAACAATAGTCCCGTATGCTACCCAGAAATTCTATTATGTGAAATATGTAATAATAGAAAAGAAGCCCCAGAAGATATTCTTCAAGCAGGACAGGGTATGGTTCAAAGGCAGCAACAACACAATATTCAACATCCAGCTGCTTGATGCAGCGAATAACCAGATAAAGGGCGTCTCTGTATATAAATTTGACCCTGACTTTAATCTGACAGAGCGTATTGATGCAAAAGAGATGCAATACGAAAAGGATGAATGGCATCTGATAGAAGGCGT
>MHEL01000147.1:7970-11383 GCA_001803815.1 Nitrospirae bacterium RBG_19FT_COMBO_42_15
TTTTGAAAAGGAGCCTGTTGCGCTGGATAAAAGACCTGAGGAATTTAAAGAAGCAGTAAAAAAATCTGAGGAGATGAGTTTTGTTGAACTAAGAAGCTACATAACAAAATTAAAAGGGGAGGGATTTAATGCCACGCGCTATGTTGTTGAACTATACTCCAAGACTGCGATACCCTTTGTCAATTTCATAATGTGCCTTATTGCCATTCCCTTTGCGCTCAGAAGCAGCAGAAGCAGCGGAATAGTGATGGGTGTTGGCGTCAGCATAATCATCGCCTTTAGCTACTGGATAATCCTCTCTTTCGGGATTTCATTGGGTAAAGGCAGCGTCCTGCCTCCAATCCTTGCAGCATGGCTTGCCAATATAATTTTCAGCGCCGCAGGCGCTGTGACGCTTATAAGCACAAGGCAATAGGAAAAGCTGCTGCCTGCACTCAGACATCTGATCATCAGAAGCAGGTTTAATCATACTTTATAACCACCATTAGAAAATATTATCCCCTCTTTTACTGTTGCAAACATCTCTTTATTAATGTAATATTTAGCAATAATATATCAATGGAGGGTGGATAAAACCCCAATACAGGAAAGGAGAATGTTATGAAAAAGATGATTCGCTTTACAGTAGTTCTTGTATCATTAACAACCCTCTTCGGCTGTTTTGTAACAACAGGCAAGTATCAGGACAAGGTAAAAGAGGCGGAGAAGTACCAGAGTGAGCTTGACAAGGCAAATGCCGCGCTGAATAAGTCTAATAGCGAAAATAAGGCATTAAACAACCAGATTGCATCATTAAAAGGCAGGATTGAATCCATTGAGAATGACATTTCAAGGCTTAATGATTCAATGAAGGCGAGCAAGGATGCGCAGTCCAAGACCATTGCTGAACTGATGCAGAAGAACAGAGAGCTGTTAAATGCAAAAGGCGAGTTGTCAATGGAGATGGAAAGGCTTGCAAGGGAGAAAGAGGAGGTGGTTGCAAGGCTGAAATCTACTTATGACAACCTTGTTAAAGACCTTCAGCAGGAGATCAAACAGGGCGAGATAAAGATTACGCAGATTAAAGACAAGCTCTCTGTTAATATGGTAGAAAAAATACTCTTTGACTCAGGCAAGGCAGAGATAAAGCCTAAAGGAAAAGAGGTTCTCAAAAAAGTTGGAGACATATTGAAAAAGGTAACTGACAAACAGATAAGGATAGAGGGGCATACAGATAATGTGCCGATTGGCCCCGGCTTGCAGGCAAAGTATCCTACGAACTGGGAGCTTTCAACAGCAAGGGCGACAACCGTTGCAAGGTTCCTGCAGGATAAGGCAGAGATTGACCCAAAGCTTTTAGTTGCAGCAGGATATTCAGAATTCAGGCCGATTGCAGGCAATGATACTGACGAAGGCAAGGCTCAGAACAGAAGGATTGAGATAGTGCTTCTGCCGCTTGATGTAGACAGGGTGCTTGAAGGAAAATAGCTCAATGGAGGTTATTACAAGCCATACAAATGCAGACTTTGACTCCCTTGCATCCATGCTTGCAGCAAAGAAGCTATATCCAGAGGCAATTCCTGTATTCTCAGGCGCGCAGGAGAGGAATGTCCGCAATCTTTTTTCAAAGACAAAAGAAGAGGCGCTCGGTATTGGCAAAATTAAGAATATTGACCTGAATAAGATTACAACCCTGATTTTGGTGGATATAAAAACGCCTGAGAGGCTTGGAAGGTTTTCAGAGATAATAAGCAGGCCTGATTTAAAGATACATATCTATGACCATCACCCGCATACAGAAGAGGATATCCATGGCGAGGTTGAGGTTCTTGAGATTGTCGGCGCCACAACAACAATCTTCATAGAAAAGCTCATAGAGAAAAAGATTGAGATTACACCTCAGGAGGCGACTCTCCTTGCGCTCGGAATATATGAAGAGACCGGCTCTCTAACCTTCCCCTCTACAACACCAAGGGATTTACAGGCAGCAGCATATCTGCTTTCAAAAGGCGCTGATTTAAACCTTGTCTCAGACTACATAATAAAAGAGCTTGATGCAGAGCAGATAGAAATCTTAAATGACCTTCTGCATTCCGCAAAGGAGTATTATTTTCACGGCATAAAGGTCATCATTGCCATTGCATCAACAGAAAAATATGTGGGTGAGCTTGCCCTTATTGCGCATAAGATGCGTGACATGGAGAATATAAATGCCCTGTTTCTCCTTGTCCGCATGGAGGACAGGATACACATTGTAGCAAGGAGCCGCATACCAAATGTTGATGTTGGCGGGATATTAAAGGAGCTCGGGGGCGGAGGGCACTCTACTGCTGCATCAGGGACAATAAAGGATTTGACAATCGTTCAGGTGCAGGAAAGTCTCCTTGATATATTAAACAGAAAGGTTGCTCCAACAAGGGTTGCAAAGGATATAATGACAACACCGATTAAAACCGTTCAGGTAGATGCCAGCATAAAAGAGGCAGAGCGGATAATGACGCAGTATAGTGTGAATGTCCTTCCTGTGCTTGATAAAAACAGGTTTGTCGGCCTTGTATCAAGGGAGATGATACAGAAGGCAATCTTCCACCACTTGGAAGGCTCAAAGGCATCTGATTTCATGTATACAGAGATGCAGAAGGTTGGCCCTGATACGCCGTTTGATAAGATAGAATCTTTAATGGTTGAAGGCAACCAGAGATTCATGCCTGTTGTAGAAAATGACAAAATTATCGGCGCTATCACAAGAACAGACCTTTTGAGGACGCTCCATGATGATATATTGATGAAGCCGCTCGGCGCAGAGGAGCTGCCTAAAGGTTTTCATTATACATACAGCAGAAAACTCAGCCATCTTTTAAAGGAGCGTTTGCCGGATAATATTGAAATACTATTAAAAAATATCGGAAAGATTGCAGATGAAACGGGGGTTAATGCATATGCAGTCGGCGGATTTGTCCGCGACCTTCTCCTTGGGCATGAAAACTTTGATGTAGATATTGTAATAGAAGGCGACGGCATTGCCTTTGCAAACAGATTCGGAAAAAGATTCAAGGCAAAAGTAAAGAGCCATCAGAGATTTGGCACTGCAGTTGTAATCATGCCGGATGGCTTCAGGCTTGATGTTGCAACAGCAAGAACAGAGTATTACGAATACCCGACTGCCCTACCGACTGTTGAGCTAAGCTCTATAAAGAAAGATCTCTATCGACGAGACTTTACCATTAATACACTTGCAATAAAACTAAACAGCAATGACTATGGAAACCTCATTGACTTTTTCGGCGGCCAGAGGGATATAAAGGAAAAGGCAATAAGGACGCTTCACAACCTGAGTTTTGTTGAGGACCCTACAAGGGTCTTTCGTGCTATAAGGTTTGAACAGCGGTTTAACTTCAAAATTGGAAAGCACACACAGAATCTCATTAAGACCG
>MHEL01000148.1:0-943 GCA_001803815.1 Nitrospirae bacterium RBG_19FT_COMBO_42_15
TAAGGCCTCTAGGCCGCCATAGTTGCTGATATAAATGCTCTGGCTATTGGATGCGCTGTAGATAATATTGTTCTTGATCTCGATATTGGTCCCGGGCCAGCCGCCGGCAACAACGGATTCGTTGGAAAGAAGAATCGAGCCGTGGCCACCGTTGCCGGTGTTGTAGCAGCTGTTGTTGTAAAAATGGACGCTGAAGGATGAGGAGGTTGCCAAGCAGGCCCAGCCGGTTCCCACAATGACATTGTTGCGTGCAATACCATCATAGGTCTCGTAGTTGCCGTCTGCCATATACTGCGTGCCAGTTGCCTGACCCAGCATTATGCCATGCATGCCGATGTTGACCATGTAGTTGTTCTCGAAGATTGTATTTCGTGCATTACCCTTAGCGTACATTCCATAATCATTAATGTCGTGCACGTAGTTGTGGGCTATACGCGTGCGATCTGCGCCGACGATATCTATACCTTGGGCGTTTCCGCCCGGCGCCACAATGGATGAATCCTGCAAGATTTCGTTGTTGAGGATCTCTACATCATTGGCGCCTCGTGTGAGTTTCACGACATCGGCCACTGCGCAACACAGTTTATTGCCGATGAGGTGAACTTTGGGGGTGTCAATCTTGACTGCGAACCCATCAGTTCCACCGTTTGGGCTACCTTGAATAGTCAGACCTTGAACAATCCAGTAGTGCGGATGACAGTCGACATTTCCTGTAGGATCAGAGCTTGAAGCAATGTAGGTACCATCGCATAGACTATGATAGAAATACAAAGTCGGACTCGCGCCCGTACTACGAAGCGTAACTTGTTCGTTGTTATAGGCACGCATTGTGATCCATGCGTTCGGTGCACCTGACATAGTAACCATCAAACCGTTCTCCGTGTAGGTTCCCCCGCGAATCTCGATAGTATCGCCGGGGTTCACTACGTTTTTTGCGTGCCCT
>MHEL01000148.1:961-6174 GCA_001803815.1 Nitrospirae bacterium RBG_19FT_COMBO_42_15
GACAAAGAGCTACCGTCATAGGCATCGCTGCCGTTGTTGGCGACATAGTATGTGGCAGCATAGGCATTGTTAGCTGTTAAAAATGCCGTGAGATTCATTGTTAGTAAAAAAAGTGCACATTTAAACATTCTTCTTTTAGCTGTTGCTACCCCTCCCAATATAATAATCAGCATTAATATAAATGACATTGCCTGTAACATAATTTTCCCCTCCTAAAAAAATCTGTGCAATCAAGTTAAACAAAAAAAGCCGCCAAAAGGATTGTTTCCTGATATTATTCAGGAACAAGCTTCTGGCGGCTCGGCTAACATAAAGACAGTGATGAGTAAAGAGTGAAAGCAGATTCTTTTGTTACCCATCACCCATTACGCATTACCTGTTACTGCCTTTTTAGTTCCGTTGCTCTGCGTCACTGCCTTTCAGCAGGTTTGCTCTGAGCAGAAGGTAGCATTTTATTTTTTATTTTATTATTTGTTTAGGAGATTGTTGAAAAACCTAACAATCTCTGATTACACAGATAAAAGATTAGATTACACAGATTAAAACTCCTCAAAATATCTGTGTAATCATTTTTTCTAATCTGTGTAATCAAGGCTGTTGATGACTTTTTCAACAGCCTGTTAGGTAAGATAATCCCTCCCCCTCCGCACCTATTTCTGTGTAATCAAACAATGGGATTTCCATCTCATTCAAATCTTATCACCTTTTGTCTTTGATTTCAATATCTACTTGCGGCCCACTATAACCGACTCATTGCCATTTACAAAAAGGTAGACATTTGTCTTCATCCCAACACGGTGAAACTCTGCCTCTACCTCCTCTGGCCGCAGGAAATAATTGCCCTGAACATGCTCGCCAAGATTCTGGAATGCCATGCCGCGCCTGCTCGGGTCGCGCAAATCAGAACGGTTCTTTGGCCAGTTCGGCTCCCAGATAACAGCAGAGCCTCCGTCTTTCAGGTGTTCTTTGAATAAACGAAATACATTTTCCTTCTCATCCCATACATGATGCAAAGCGCGGTTCATGGCAATCAAATCAACAGGCTCATTAACTGTAAATTTATGGATATCGCCTTTCATAAATTTCAGCCGATTATCAAGGCCATCCTTCTTTGCGAGTCTTGCGGCATGGTTTATATTCTCCTCAAACCCGTCAAGGCCAATGCCGCGCAGGTGAGGGAAGCGAAGCGCCATCCTTCTTAGATACCAGCCGTTGCCGCAGCCAAGATCAACAGCAAGGCCGCCTTTTTTATCTGTCTCATTGTAAACAGGCACATTCGGCAATATCTGCTGTTCAAACACGCTTGCAAACATTGCCTCAAGCATTGGGCCAAAGAGATGAAGAATGCTTTCACGCTCTGTAAGCACCTTTTCTCCTGGACGCTCGCCGCTTTTAATCAATGTTGCTGTCCTCTCTGCCATGTGCGCAGAAAGCACTGACTGCACTGCAAATGGCATTAGTGTGCCTTGTGTTTCTGGGACAAAGGCCTTGCCAAGCTCTGTTAATTGGAATTTTCCATCAGCCTCATCCAGCAAACCAAATGCAAATGCAGCATCGCACCAGCGAAGCAAATAATCCTTATCCAGACCAGTTTTTGCTGAAAGCTCATCCGGCGCTGCATTTTTCATTTCAGCTAATGTTGAAAAAATTGGATTGGCTATACCGATATACGCTACACTAAGCGCCATTGCCCCCTGCATCTGCGCCATAACCTGACCGCGAAGCTCTTGTGAAATGCTCATTGATATTCTCTCCTTTTAATAAGACTATATTTTACAAACTATATAGAGTATCAGCCAATCTTGCAAACTCTCCAATACTCAATGTCTCTCCCCTTCTTTTTGGGTCTATACCTATTTTAGCAAAGACAGAGTCAAGGGCATTATCAGTTATGCTTGGAAGGTTGGCTGCCTTTAAGGCGTTTCTTAATGTCTTTCTCCTCTGGTTGAATGCTGCCCTTACTACCTTAAAAAAAAACTCCTCATCTAATACCTCAACCCTTCTATTTTTTAATATGCTAAAGGATACCACTGCTGATTCTACCTTTGGCCTTGGATGAAAGGCAGAAGGAGGCACAATAAAATTCATTGCTGGCTCTGCATAGAACTGCACTGCTATGGAAAGAACGCCATAGTCCTTTCCGCCGGGATTAGCAGCAACCCTCTCTGCAACCTCACGCTGCATCATCAGCGTCATTGAGATAATCTTATCCCTTGATTCAAGGAGATGAAAGATTATTGGAGTTGTTATATAATAAGGAAGGTTTGCAGCAACCTTAAACCTGCCCTCTATTTCATTGAAAGAAAATTTCAGCGCATCCTTTGCTATTATTTCAATATTGTTAAAACTGCCAAACTCCTCTATTAACTTATCTATCAATCTTTCGTCTATCTCTATTGCAATTACCCTCTTTGCCCTTTCTGCAAGAAGCCTTGTGAGTATTCCATTGCCAGGGCCTATTTCAACGACTGTATCATCTTTTGATATATTCGCTGCGTCAACAATATTCCTTGCAATATTTGTGTCTGTAAGAAAATGCTGGCCAAGCGATTTTTTGGGGCTGACATACATCATAATATATTATATATGGTAACTATACTAACTATATATTCTCAATATACCTGCTTCTTAAAAGCCCCATATCATATTTACTTCCTATAAAGGGATGAGAAGGAACCACCATAAAACTGAAGCCCTTCCAGCCGTCTTTTAAGTTGACCCTTGTTGTATATGTATAAAAACCTTCCCATATCTCACCCTCTGGCGTCATTTGAATCATCCTATTGCAATAGCAGCTGTTTTCTTCATCCACTTTTCCATTGCATACTTCAACAAAAACATCTGAAGGAGAAATCGGCCCTAAATCCACTGTTAGTATCATCTCAGCAAAGGGCTCTTCTGCTTTCTCTTCTATCCGTTTGTGGATATTAACTATCTTTATATATTTCCAGTTCTCTTTCATCCATAGCTTCCAGTCAGCTAATTCTTTTGCCTTGGCATAATTCTTCATAACAAGCTGCCGCCACCTCTCTGAGGCAGGGATATAAGAATTTTCAGTATAATCCTTTACCATCCTGTGGGAACTGAATATTGGCGTTATGTTTTCAATAGAGCTTTTCATCATCTTTATCCAGCGGTGCGGCACGTCATTTTCATCCCTTTCATAATACATGGGGATTATCTTTTCCTCCAATATCTTATAAAGCTCATTTACATCCCTTTTATCCTGTTCACCTTCAGATAAATCTCCTCTTTCATCTCCAATTGCCCATCCAGTATCGCTGTTGTAGCCCTCCGGCCACCATCCGTCTAATACGCTCAGATTTATAACTCCGTTTACAGCAGCCTTCTGCCCGCTTGTGCCGCTTGCCTCAAGGGGCTTTCTTGGCGTATTAAGCCATACCTCAGCGCCTGAAATCAAATACTTTGCAATACCCATATCATAACCCTTAAGAAAAACTATCCTGCCTGCAAACTCTGGATGCTGCGATATTCTGTAAACATCCTCTATCAGCTTCTGCCCAGGCCTGTCATCAGGGTGAGCCTTTCCGCTAAAGATAATCTGAACAGGGAATCTGGCGTTATTAATAATTGCATTTAATCTGTCAATATCCCTAAAAATGAGGTCTGCCCTCTTATATGTGGCAAATCTTCTTGCAAAGCATATTGTAAGGGCATCTGGATTTAAGTTAAAAGAGGCGGCTGTGTTATTTTCTATTTTTTCAATCATCTTCTTTTTAAGAATATTATGCGCATCCCACAATTCCTTATCAGGTATATCATGAATCCTTTGCCACTTTTTGCGGTCATCTATCTTCTCTTTCCAGTCGCTTTCAAGATACCTGTCAAAAAGGTCCTCCATCTCTGACGCAAGCCATGTCCTTGTATGAATGCCGTTTGTAATATGATGTATCGGAATATAATTAGACGGAACATTATGCCATAGATCATTCCACATCCTCCTTGATGTAGATGCATGGAGCATGCTGACGCCGTTGCGGAATGATGATATCTGCATTGCCAAAACAGTGAGGCTGAAGAGGTCAGAGCCCTCTTTCATAACACGGAGGCCGAGGTCCATAAACTCATGGTGTTTTATTCCATTCTTTTTAAGATAGCCCCTGAAATATCTATCCATTAAAAAAAGCGAGAACGCATCATTGCCGGCTGGAACAGGGGTATGCGTTGTAAATACAGTCTTTGCTTTTATAACCTCAAGCGCCTCGTAAAAACTCAGCCTCTCTCTCTGCATTAGCCTTATAATTCTTTCAAGGATAAGAAAGGCGGAATGGCCTTCATTCATGTGCCAGACCGAAGGTTTAAAACCCATTATATGGACAGCCCTTGCGCCGCCGATGCCAAGAAGTATCTCCTGTGATATCCGCATCTCTTCTCCGCCGCCATAGAGTTTGTATGTGAGCTGCCTGTCTTCTGATATATTTTCTTTAATATCTGAATCAAGCAAATATAATGAAATGCGGCCTATCTCCATCTTCCATACCTTTGCAAATAATTCTCTGTCTGCAAGTTCAATACTAATTATGAGGTCTTCGCCCTTATCATTTTTTACAGGCGCAACAGGCATATCTTCAATTAGATGTTTTTCATAGGCCGCATGCTGTATGCCATTTTCATCAATAAGCTGGATAAAATAACCCTGCCTGTAAAGAAGCCCGACTCCGATTAATGGAATGCCTAAATCGCTCGCAGATTTTAAATGGTCGCCTGCTAATATGCCGAGGCCGCCTGCATAAATTGGAAGAGTGGCGTCTATGCCGAATTCAGGTGAGATATAGACAACAGAAAAACCATTATTATCTTTGTATTTCTCAGAAAACCATGCCTTCTCTCCCTTCATATATGAATCAAAATCAGCTATTACCTTTTTACTCAGGTTCGCGACATCTTCTCTTGAAAAGGCGTCTCTAAGCTCTGAATCCTTTATCCTCTTTAAAAATAATACAGGGTTATTCCCGCATTCACTCCACAATGCCGGGTGGATGATTTCAAAAAACCTCTTTGCATCCCTGTTCCAGCACCACCAGAGATTATTAGCAAGCCTCTTTAAATCTGACAAAAAGTTCTCAATCAAGACAATCCTCCTGATTCAAAAACATGATTGGATATTTTCTGCTGTAGGGGCACAGCATGCTGTGCCATTCTTATACGGATATTATATGTCAAAGAAATAAAATTGAAAAGATATAATTTCT
>MHEL01000149.1:0-2114 GCA_001803815.1 Nitrospirae bacterium RBG_19FT_COMBO_42_15
GAGACTTCTTAAAGTTATTTGCGGAGGTCGGCAAGCATGGGAGCCACTTTTTCAAATTTCAACTAAATATAGTATATCCTCTGTTATGCCCCTCTATGCTCTATTATGAGCTTTCCAAGTTTATAATCCTTACACCTCTCTTCTTATATGCTTCAAAGTGAGAATCTGTAGTGTATATCTCAATACACCCTGCATCTATCAGAGAAGATAAAATTAGGGCATCAAGGCCCGGAACCTTGAGGTCATGGGCAAGATGTCCTGCTCTCAGGGCAGCCTCTACAGTTAAGGGTGCAATCGTAACTGCCTTCTGAATATCTTCAATCATTGTTACCCATTGTTCAAAACTGCCCTGCAGTAATTTTTTCTGAAGCTCATAGATTACAACTATTGAGGTAACAATTTCTGTTCTTTCATCCCACACCTTCATGGCCACAGGATCCCTCATCTCAAGGGCGAAGAAAAATCCTGTATCAATTCCTGTTTTCATCCTCCATAGTCCTTTCTTTGTGGAGTTTCTCCCATCCTTCTTTTCCTCCTAAAGGATGTTTGTCAACAATAAGCCTAAATAGCTTCTCCTTAGCCAGCCTCCTTTCATCAACAAAGAGATAGCTCTCCAATGCCTTACTGATTATTTTAGAGACAGCAACCCTCTCTTTTTTGGCCTTTGATTTAACAGCATTGAGTAATTTTTGATTGAGATAAAATCCAACCCCTGGCATCTTTATCACCTCCTATATTCTATATATGATATTATAATTGTCATATATAATATCATATATAGATGTGAGAAAAATGTCAAATAAAATTTGATGTTAAGAGCTATTTTTGCCAGCATAGCCTAAACACAGATAAGCCGTAATTCTTAACTGCTCTGAAATGCCTATTTTTTAGGCGCTCCAGAGCTGTGTAAATGATTAAGAAGAAGTCTAAGTTTAAAGAAGGAAGGCCGCAGAGAGTCTGAGCCAAAAGTAAATTATGATGCTATAGAGTTATTGGTTCCTGTCTGCCGACAGGCAGGGCAGTGTAAGCGCTGAGTATGCCGGTGTGAAGCGCCTTATGCAATGAACCTCTCAACCTCCTTTGCCGGCACGGGTTTGCTGTAATAAAACCCCTGAGCAAGGTCGCATCTTAAGAGCCGCAGTATCTTCCACTGCTCCTCTGTCTCAACACCCTCGGCAATCGTCTTGAGGTTCATGGTATGCGCCATGCCAATAATGGCTGTTACAATAGAGGCTGTATCTGGGTCATTCGCTATCTCCCGTATAAAGGATATGTCTATCTTTAAATTGTCCACAGGCAGCCTTTTAAGGTAGCTCAAAGAGGAATACCCTGTGCCAAAGTCATCAATGGATATGGAAAAACCCACGCCCTTTAATTTATTAAGAACCAGATTTGTAAACTCCATATCCTGCATTAAGGCGCTCTCTGTTATCTCCAGCGTAATCAACCTTGGCTCTATACCGCACTCTTTCAGCGTCTCTGTTATCATCTCTCCCAGATCCTTCTGCTTAAACTGGACTAATGAAAGATTCACAGAAATTGGAACTGCCTTGTATCCTTTATCCACCCATTCCTTTACCTGCCTGCAGGATTCCCTTAACACCCATGCGCCTACATCCATAATCATCTTTGTATCTTCAAGCACAGGGATGAATCTTGACGGCGGGACTGAACCGAGCTCTTTATTATTCCATCTTATGAGCGCCTCCATGCCGACTGTTTCTTTAGTATTTATATCCCAGTAAGGCTGGTAGTGCACCTGAAACTCATTTTCCTTCATTGCCCTGAAAAGAAGCCTCTCCATCTGCGCCAGCTCAGACACCCTCTTATTCATCTCAAGCGTATAAAACTGGATTACATTCCCGCCAAGCTTCTTTGCCTTAGTAAGCCCGATATTCGCATTCTTTATCAGCTCATCAGCGCTCTTTCCATCGTTTGGATAAAAAGAGACGCCGGCGCTTAGCTCCACCATTATCTCTTCGTCCTTAAATCTTATAGGCTGTAAAAAATCCCTCTTTATCTTTTCAAAGATAAGCGCTGTATCCTCAGAGCGTCTTATGTCAACAAATACAATCCCAAACTCATCGCCTCCGAGGCGCGAAATCAGATCGCCA
>MHEL01000149.1:2126-6098 GCA_001803815.1 Nitrospirae bacterium RBG_19FT_COMBO_42_15
CCTGAAATCCTCTCTGCGGCTGTCTTCAATATATGATCGCCAAAGGCAGGGCCGAAGGTGTCATTTATATATTTAAACCTGTCAATATTTATAACAGCAACAGCAAAGAGCTTCTCTTTATACTCTGACCTCGCTATCTCCCTATTTAATCTTTCAACAAAGAAATTCCTGTTTGGAATGCCTGTGAGTATGTCGTTGTATGCAAGGTAGTTTAGCTTTTCCTCCATTGCCTTAAGCTGGGTTACATCCTTGCCTGTAGCGACAAAATGGGTGATATTTCCGTTCTTATCCTTCAACGGCCTGATGGTCTGATGGATATAAAAGACCTCGCCCTTTTTATTTCTGTTTATGAATATATCAACAAATGGATTGCCTGAAAAGAGGACATCCCACATCTTCTTATAAAACCCTGCATCATGCATCTCGGATTTAAAAAGCTTCGGGTTTTTTCCGATAAGCTCCTCTTTTTTATACCCTGAAATCGCCTCTGCGGCATTATTTACATACTCTATATTCCCATCCCTATTGGTTATAATAACCCAGTCAGAGGTCTGCTCAACAAACATCCTGAGTTTTTGCGTCTCATCCTCTATCTGCCTTAATCTATCTTTACTTTCTTTTAAGGCATCTTCAGCCTGCCTTTGACTGATTATATACTGAGTTTTGCTTTTTTGGGTCTTCAAAGTTTTTGTCTTCTTTCGTCTTAATTTACTGTGTGTAATGTCCTTATATATTAAAGTATATTGGCAGTTTTCTATTTGTCAAGTTTTCCACAGGCAGTGTCAAGACTTATGTGTAAATTCTTTTAAGGGTTTAACAAGATTTTACACAGAATATTTTACACTACCTTCTCCCCTTTGCTTCTTGAAACTTTCCTTTTTTTCTGTTAATCTAATGAATAATTTAAACATGTTGTTGAGGCCTTAGATTTCACCCTCACCCTGCCCTCTCCCATGAAGGGAGAGGGATTAGAAATCTGGCACAGATATTGCAGTTTTCTTGTATAATATAGGTATATAATTATGTGGAACATTAAAAGGATAATTAAAGCGCTTCCAATAAGGACAAAGATATTAAACGGCCTCTTTGTTTTTATCTTTATATCTGCATCTTCAAGCCTTTTTATTGTGACATATACGCAGCAAGAGGCATGGAAGATTGTTTTAGAGATTTCGTTGATTAATCTTCTTTTGGGCCTTTTGGGCATTGCAGCCCTCTCAAGGCTCATATTGCATCCGATTTCAAACATTGCAGAGGCTGTTTATAAAACCCATAAAGGCGATTTTTCATCTTTAAACACTGTTGACACTAACTTTGCCCGCTGCTGGGAGGCATTAAAATGCAACAGTAAAGAATGTGCTGTTTACGGAAAGGATAATCTGCGCTGCTGGACAATTGCCGGGACATACTGCCTCGGCAAGATTCAGGGTGTATACGCACAAAAAATAGAAGACTGCAGAAATTGCGATATATATAAATACAACTGCGGTGATGAGCTTTATCAGCTTGATGATGCATTTAAACTTACTGTAAGAAATCTTACTGCAACAATATCTGATTTAGAAAAGGCAAAGAAAGAGGCAGTGGAATATTCAAAGCAGCTTGAACTTTCTAATGAAGAAATCAATCACCTCCATAAATATACCAATAATATCTTAAACAGCCTCTCTACAGGCATAATCGCCCTTGACGAAGGCAAAAAGATAAAGTTCTTTAACAATAGCGCAAAGAGGATACTCGGCATTGAGTTAAAAAATATCATTGGAAAGAGGCTTGATGATGCAAAGTATAAGTATATTGACTGCAGCAGTTTCTTTGAATTTGTAAATAACCAGTTGAAAGAATTTGAGAAGGATGGCCGTCTTTTAAATAATATTGAAAAGGGGTTTATATTAAACAGCAAGGAAGTAATAATAAATATAAATATAATGCCTTTATACGGCGTTAGGTATGATAAGGATGTCCCGCTTATTGTGGTATTTGACAATGTTACTGAACAGAAGATGCTTTATCAGGAGCTTGAGCAGTCAAAAAAGATGGCAGAGCTTGGCATTGTTGCTGCAAAGGTGGCGCATGAGGTTAGAAACCCCCTGCATGTTATTGAAGGGGGGCTGCACTATCTTACAAAGGAATACCATAATGATGAAAAAATTGCAGAGATAACAGAGCTTCTAAGGGATCAGGTGGTAAGGCTTGACAAGGTTACAGGAGACCTGCTTGAGGTTTCAAGGCCTATAAAGGGCAGCATTGAAAAGGCAAATATCAATCACCTAATTTTAAAGACCCTTAAGTTTATGGACAGGAGTCTTCTTGAATCTGATATAGACCTAAAGATAAGCCTTGATGAAGGCATCCCTAATATTTGGATATTTCCAACAGAGCTTGAAAGGGCTCTGGTAAATATTGTAAGAAATTCCATTGAGGCGTCAAATTACGGCGGCAGGATTAAGGTAAGCACAAGCCTAATGAAGGCAAATGAACAGGCATGGGTTGAAATAATTGTTGCAGATAATGGAAAGGGCATACAGGACAAGGCGTCTCTCTTTAAGCCATTTTATACAACAAAGCCGAATGGCACAGGCCTTGGCCTTTCCATTGTACAGAAGGTTATAAGCCACCATAAAGGTGAAATAAGGGTTGATGATAATCCGGAAGGGACGGGTACACTTATCTCTATACGACTGCCATTAGAAGGCACACCAGATTATGCCCAATTCAATCTTAATAATTGATGATGAAAAGGCCATCCTGAAGGTAATGGAGATGAACCTTCAGAGAGAGGGATACAGCGTCTTTACAGCAGACAATGGAAATGACGGCCTTAAGATATTGCAGGAAAAGGATATTGATGTCCTCCTCCTTGACCATCAGATGCCAGATATCAACGGTATTGACCTGTTAAAAATCATAAAAAACAGATATAAAGACCTTCCTGTTATTATGGTTACTGCCTATGGCACAATAGAGATGGCAGTAGATGCAATGAAGCTCGGCGCCTTTCACTATTTAACAAAACCAATAAATTTTGATGAGATGTATATAATTATAAAAAATGCTGTGGAGCAGAAGAGGCTCTTAAACAGGGTCGAGATGCTTACGCAGGAGGTAAAAAAGCTTTATGGAATGGAAAGTATAATAACAAACAACCAGAGGATGAAAGAGATTATGGAGATGCTGCCTGGTGTGGCAGATACTGAGGCAACTATATTGATAATGGGAGAGACAGGCACAGGAAAGGAATTGATAGCAAGAGCAATACATTACAACAGCAAAAGGGCAAAGGGCCCGTTTGTAAAGGTGAACTGCACAGCCCTTTCTGAAACAATTTTAGAAAGCGAGCTTTTTGGCCATGAAAAGGGCGCATTTACCGGCGCATACAAGCTGCGCAAAGGAAGGTTTGAGGTTGCTGATAGCGGCTCTATATTTTTAGATGAGATGGGAGATATACCAATATCCATGCAGTTAAAGTTATTAAGGGTTCTGCAGGAGATGGAATTTGAACGTGTTGGCGGAAGCGAAACAATAAAGGTAGATGTAAGGGTGATTACAGCAACAAACAGGGACTTGGAGGATGCTGTTAAAAAAGGCACATTTCGCGAAGACCTTTATTACCGTATAAATATAATCCCTATCAGGATTCCGCCTTTAAGAGAGAGGAAGGATGATATTCCGCTTTTAGCAAACCACTTTATTGATAAATTTAACAAGAAGAATAAGAAGAGTATAAAAGAAGCCTCTGCTGAGCTTATCACAATGCTCATGGAATATCATTGGCCCGGAAATATCAGGGAGCTTGAAAATGCCATTGAACGGGCAGTCATATTGGAAAAAGGGGAAATACTTACAGCAAGATATTTTACAGAGATTGGTAGCAGGATAACAGGCGCTGAGCCTGAATCAAAGGATGAAAAGCGCCTGCTTCTCTCCCTTGAGGAGAAATATAAAAACGAACCTGATATGCTGAAAAGGATT
>MHEL01000150.1:0-6041 GCA_001803815.1 Nitrospirae bacterium RBG_19FT_COMBO_42_15
AACCCTTGATTCCATCTCCTTTCATGGTGAGACTGTAAAGATTATGCAAAGCAAGGCCGGCTATAGGTTTGCCATTGACGCAATCCTGCTTGCTGACTTTGTGAAGATAAAGGCAAATCTTAAAAATATAATTGACCTTGGCACAGGGAGCGGGATTATTGCCCTTCTTCTTGCAAAGTGTTTTCACCATATAAAGATAACAGGGATTGAATTGCAAAAAGGGCTATTTGAGCTTGCAAAGGAGAATATCGGATTAAACAGGCTTGAAGCGCAGGTTCATATAGAGAATATTGCTATTAAGGATATAAAAAAGAGGTTCAAGGCAGAGGGCTTTGACGCTGTTGTTACAAACCCGCCATACAGAAGATTTAAAAGCGGAAGGATAAATCCAACAGAAGAAAAGGCAATTGCAAGGCATGAGATAAAGACCTCGCTTGAGGAGATTGTCAAGATTTGCAGCTATCTATTAAAGGCAAAAGGCTCTTTATTTTTAATCCATCTTCCTGAGAGGCTTGCAGAGTTGATTTATTTATTAAAAGAATATAAAATAGAGCCTAAGAGGATGCGGCTTGTGTATTCAAGAGAAGGAGAGGATGCAGCCTTTATGCTTATGGAAGGGGCAAAAGCAGGAAGAGAGGGGCTTAAGATTGAAAGGCCTCTGTATATTTATGATAAAAGCGGAGAGTATACAGAAGAAATGAAGACAATCTATAGAACACAAAAGGCAGATTCATAATTGCTGTCATTCCCGCGCAAGCGGGAATCCAGATGTTGCCCTGCAAAAGCAATAAACATTACAAAAAGGACTGGATTCCTGCCTTCGCAGGAATGACAAAGAGGCATTAAAAACACAAATGATATCTTTTTCATCTATTTTTAAAATTGCCATTGTATTACTATTATTCTACGGAATAATGTTTGTCTATCTCTGGTTTTCCTATGGCAGAAACATACATCGCGGGGATGGGTGAATAAACTGCGGATGGGAGTACAGGTCGTATTCCTATTTTACAAAGAGGATAGAGTTTATATTCAACTATCTCTTTGATTCAGGATACAGGAAAAGGATTAAGACAGATAAGGGCTATAAGGAGCTGATTGACAAGTGGTGGAGGAATTAATCAGGCTGCCGCAAAATAGGGAAGCCCCTTTTTCCCATTGCCGTCAAAATACTAACAGAATGAGTTATTACGAGCATAGCTGTCTTTCGCTGCTCCATAGCTTCAGAACAGCGTAGGATAGCGAAGCAATCTCGCCTTTATATTTTCAAGCGCAAATTAGTGATATTTTTAGCTATATTTCTCTTGAATAAAATTTAAAAGGTGTTATAATAAAAGAATTTCTGGAGGGTTTATGGAAGAGAGCTCAGAGGGTGTAAAGAGCTATCCAAAGGCAAATACGCTTAACAGGTATCTTGCGAAGTTTATTGATGTATTGATTGCTGTTGGCCTCTCTAAGCTGCTTCCGCCTGTTGGATTTTTTGCAGGACTGCTCTATATAATAATCGCTGACGGCTTTTTTGAAGGGCAGAGTATTGGTAAAAAACTGATTGGCTTAAGGGCAATTGTATTAGCAGAGGGCAAAAAGGCGGGCTTCAGGGAAGCCATTATAAGAAATATCCCCTTTGCAATTGCCTATACCCTTTGCCTGATCCCTTATGTTGGATGGCTCCTTGCAATTATAATAATCGGGCTTGAGGGCATTTTGGTAATAGGGAATGAAAAGGGGCTGAGGATAGGCGACGAAATAGCAAAGACACAGGTTGTTGATTAAAAGAATAGGCCTTATATGTCTTATAGGACCTATATTTCTTTCAGGAGGTTATTCTTAAAATGAGGTTTGATTCTTTCTTTGGCTGGTTTTCTAATGACCTTGCAATAGACCTTGGAACTGCAAATACATTGGTTTATGTAAGGGGAAGGGGCATTGTCAGCAATGAACCGTCTGTTGTTGCCATTCAAAAGGCTACTGGAAAGGTGCTCGCAGTAGGCACAGAAGCAAAGAGGATGCTCGGCAGAACGCCCGGAAATATTGTTGCAATTAGACCCATGAAAGACGGCGTGATCGCAGACTTTGAGATAACTGAGCTTATGCTCAGACACTTTATTACAGCAGCACACAACAGGGCAACCTTTGTCCACCCGAGGATTATCATAGGCGTGCCATCTGGAATTACACAGGTTGAGCAGAGGGCAGTAAAGGATTCGGCGCTCCTTGCCGGCGCAAGGGAGGTATATCTTATTGAACAGCCTGTTGCAGCAGCCATTGGCGCAGGCATGCCTATTTCAGAGCCTTCAGGCAATATGGTGGTTGATATAGGCGGCGGCACAACAGATATAGCGGTAATTTCACTTGGCGGCATTGTATACAGCAAGTCAATAAAGGTTGCAGGCGACAAGATGGATGAGGCTGTAACAAGTTATATTAAGAGAAAGTATAATCTTCTTATCGGAGAATACATGTCAGAACAGATAAAGTTTGAACTCGGGAATGCCTATCCAATGGAAGAGAAGAAGACCATGGTAATAAAGGGCAGGGACCTTGTATCAGGCATACCAAAGACCCTGATTATTGATGATGCAGAAATCAGAGAGGCGCTGTCTGAGCCTATAACAGCTATTGTGAATGCCATTAAGGTTGCCTTGGAGAATACGCCGCCTGAGCTTGCCGGCGATATAATAGACAAAGGTGTTGTATTAACAGGCGGTGGTTCATTGCTTAGAGGGCTTGATATCCGCTTAAGGGAAGAGACCAATCTTCCCATCATCACAGTTGATGACCCATTAACCACAGTAGTTATGGGGACTGGCAAGGCCCTTGAAGAGCTGGATTTACTAAAGAAGATTATGGTGCTTTCTTCGTAATGAGCCAAACGATTGGCATTGTAAATAACATTTTATTTATCGCTTTATATTATATAGGTCTGCAATTAAGTGAGTAAGCCTCGTTTTTTTTACACCCATAAAAAGGGAATCCTCCTTATAATAATTATCCTCATAGCCATTATACTCATGTCTCCTAACCTGCAGAGGAGGCCTCGTTATTATCTTATTGAAAGGCCGATAGTTTTTATCATTTCAGCAGTCCAGTCAGGCATTACATCCACAAAGGAAGGCATCAGCAGTATATGGAATGGTTATATAAACCTTGTCAGGGCGCAGGAGGAAAATAAGAGATTAAAAAAAGAGATTGACGCCCTAAAGACGGAGAATAGCAGCTACAAAGAAATGGTTTACTCCTTTGAGCGCATGCAGGCGCTTCTTAGCTTTAAGGAGGCTGCCCCGTTTAAAACCATATCTGCGCGTATAATAGGCAAGGATGCCTCAAATCTCTTCAAGACCTTTACAATTAACCGCGGTGAAAAAGACGGAATAAAAAAGGACATGGTGGCAATTTCGCCGGAGGGCATAGTTGGAAGGGTTGTAAGAACATCAGGCAGATCATCTCTTGTGCTTCTATCAATTGACAGAAACAGCGAGATTGCCGCAATTATTCAAAGGACAAGGGACGAGGGGATTGTTGAAGGCAAGGGAAGCGGCCTTACGCATTTAAAATATATCCCCATCTTATCTGATATAAAGGCAGGCGATGTAATTATAACATCAGGGCTTGACGGCATATATCCAAAGGGCATAAATATCGGAAAGGTCATATCAGTTAAAAGAGGCGATGCAGCCCTGTTTCTGGAGATAGATGTAATGCCGGATACAGACTTTGCAAGGCTTGAGGAGGTTCTGGTAATAATCAATTAAGATGAAAAACGCGCTTCTTATAATAATTGGCCTATTAATTATCCCGCTTCAGTCCAGCCTTGTTAATAGCGTTTCCTTATGGGGAGTAAAACCTGATATAATATTTATATTTGTATATGCGATTGGCTTAACCTATAATGAGGAAAAGGCCATGCTAATGGGCGCTGGTCTTGGCCTTGCAGCAGATATATTTTCAGGAGGGCCATTGGGCATGAATTTTTTATCAAAGGCGGCAACAGGCTTTGCTGCAGGGGCGCTTGGCAGGAGGATACTTAACATGCGGCTGAGGCTGCAGATATTAGTAATATTTTTTGTTACAATGTTAGAGGTAATGCTGCAGATAACCCTGTTATCTGTTTTTTCAAAAGGCATTATGTTTTCTGTTGGAATAAAAGTAATCTTTTTGCAGGCATTATACAACAGCCTATTTACATTTGTATTCCTTTGGCCTCTTATTAAAAAGCTGAAGAGGGAAAGGGAGTGGCTGTTGTCAGCAAAGGAATCTATTTTAATCAGATAGGGCAGAAAAATGTTAGAGCATCAGGAAGATTTAAATGATTTACAGAGAAGATTTCCCATACTTATTGTATTTGTTATTTTAACCTTTCTAATACTTGTAATAAGGATAGGATATCTTCAATTGATAAAGAGCAGTTATTTCAGAGAGCTTTCTGAAAGCAACCGATTAAGGAGTCTGCCGATTGAGCCTTACAGAGGGCTGATATTTGACAGGAATGGCGAGCTCCTTGCGCATAATGTCCCAGGCTTTCATCTCTCTATTATACTTGAAGACCTTAAGAATAAGGAAGCAACAATAAAAAGGGTCACTGAGCTGATAGGCATATCAGAGAAGGATATCAAGACAAGATTATCCGCGAGGAAAGATACCTATCCATTTGCTCCGGTAAGGATAAAGGAGAATATCAGCAGAAAAGAGGTGGCTGTAATTGAGGCAAATAAGCTGGACATCCCGGGTGTTGTAATTGAGGCGGTCAGCCGCAGGGAATACAGGCATGGGAATATGGCATCGCATCTCCTCGGCTATGTAGGCGAGATTACCCAGAGCCAGCTTGATAATTTTGAAGATGACTCTGTCTACCCCGGCATTACTGCTGGGCAGGACGGCATTGAAAAGACACACGACCCTATACTCCGCGGCATAGCAGGCTATAAACAGGTAGAGGTTGACGCATACGGCCATGAGATGAATATCTTTGGTGTTAAAGAGCCTGTGCGGGGGAACGATATTTATCTTGCTATAGATGCCAGTCTGCAAAAAATAGCAGAGGATGCGCTTGGAAATGAATCAGGCGCTGTTGTTGCAATCGACACAAGAAGCGGCGATATACTTGTTATGGCAAGCCACCCGGTTTACGACCATAACCTTTTGTCAAAAAGATTAAATGCAAAGGAATGGGAGGCGCTTGTCAATGACCCTTCAAAACCCCTTAATAACAGGGCGATACAGGGCGTTTACCCGCCCGGCTCTGTCTTTAAGATTGTGACTGCTGCTGCTGCTATTGAAGCGGGTGCGCCTGCTCCAGAGGACAGGATATTCTGCAAAGGGGGCCTCCAGTACGGCAGGAGATTCTACCGCGACTGGAAGGCAGCAGGCCACGGCAGTGTGGCACTGCACAGGGCAATCGTAGAGTCCTGCGATGTATATTTTTATAATGCTGGAATTACCCTCGGCGTGGACAGGATTGCTGACTATGCCTTCAGGCTTGGGCTTGGCAGCCAGACAGGCATTGACCTTCCATCAGAAAAGGCCGGGCTTATACCAACTACTTCGTGGAAGCTCTCTGCAAGGAAAGTGGAATGGATTGCAGGCGAGACCCTTTCAGTTGCAATCGGCCAGGGATATGTGCTTACAACGCCGATGCAGCTTGCCATGCTTATCAGCTCAGTGGCAAACTCAGGCGTCAGGTATCAGCCTAATACTGTATGGGCAGTTAAGGACCGGTTAAATGGCGAGAAATATAGATTCCCTCCAGTTGAAATTGGAAGGGTTGAAATTAAAGAGGAGACCTTTCAGATATTAAGAAATGCCTTACGCGGCGTTGTGAATGAGCAGGGAGGCACAGCAGGAAGAGCGCGCTCTGCAATCGCAGAGATTGGGGGAAAGACAGGCACTGCACAGGTTGTTGCATTGAAGCCGAATATACCGAAGGAGCTTTTAAAAGAAAAGAGATTTAAGGACCATGCGCTCTTTGTTGCCTTTGCGCCTGTGTCTGAGCCAAGAATTGCAGTTGCAGTTATAGTAGAGCATGGGGGCAAGGGAAGCGCTGC
>MHEL01000150.1:6146-8364 GCA_001803815.1 Nitrospirae bacterium RBG_19FT_COMBO_42_15
TTCTGGGGATTATCCTGCTTATTTCAGGCATCGGCATCCTTACAATATTCAGCGCCACCTACGGCTTTGCTCCCCATTCAATACCCTATTATCAGAAACAGCTTTACTGGATTGCCATTGGACTTATCTTTCTCTTTCTTGCATCTGCTATTGACTATCATACAATAATAAAATACGCCTATGTAATCTATGCTGTTACTATAATCCTTTTAATAGTTGTGCTCATTAAAGGAAGAACAGGCCTCGGCGCGCAGAGGTGGCTCTCTCTCGGCCTCTTTTCTTTTCAGCCCTCTGAGCTTGCGAAGATTGCAATGATAGTGCTGCTGGCAAGATACTTTTCTGATAAGAAGGTAAAGGCCGGCTTTGGAACGAAGGACATGATTCTTCCTGCAATACTTCTTTTAATCCCTGTAGGTCTCATATTAAAACAGCCTGACCTTGGCACTGCCCTTTTGCTCTCATTTATCTTTCTAATGATTATACTCCTTGCAGGCATAAGGCTAAAAACTGTTTTTACCACACTGTTTGTATGCATCCTGACAATACCTTTTATTGCGCACTTTTTCTGGGGTATGTTAAAGGGATACCAGAGGAACCGCATCCTTGCCTTTTTTGATCCAGAGATGGATCCGCAGGGCATCGGCTATCATATTATACAGTCAAAGATTGCAATAGGCTCCGGAGGCCTGTTCGGAAAAGGGCTCCTTCAGGGAACGCAGAATAAATTAAAATTTATCCCTGAGAAGCACACTGATTTTATCTTCTCTGTATTTGCAGAGGAGTGGGGTTTTATCGGCGCTTTTATTCTTTTAACAATATATCTCGTATTGATGCTTTGGGGCATTACCATTGCCTACAAGGCAAAGGACAGAGAGGGCGCTCTCCTTGCTGCCGGCGTGGTATGCATGATTTCCTTTTACCTTATTGTTAATGTTGGCATGACAGCAGGCATTATGCCTGTAGTTGGGATACCGCTTCCTTTGATGAGTTACGGAGGCACATCTATTATTACCACCATGGTGGCGCTGGGGCTGCTTATTAATGTAAAGATGCGGAGGCTGCTGTTATTTTATTAACAAGCTGTTAAAAATGTGCCTTTTTGTTGTCATTGCGAGTAGCACAGACATTGAAGCAGCCTCAAAGTCGTAATGCGTAATCCGTAATGCGTGATGAGTCTTTTAATTGGAGGGGAAAATCTCAAATCTCAAATCTCAAATATTAAATCTTGTTTCCAAACCTGTCCGCTATATAAACAGCGAGCTCAACAGCATTCATAAAGACCTGGCGATGGTCAAGACAAAGATTGCGCTTATATTTCCAGATGCCTATGAAATAGGCATGTCTCATCTTGGTTTAAAGATTCTCTATCATATAATAAATCTGAGGGAAGATGCAGCAGCAGAGAGGGCATATGCGCCGTGGCTTGATTATGAAGAGCAGCTTCGCAAAAATAAGATGCCGCTTACAAGCCTTGAGACAAATCTGCCACTGGAGAAATTTGATATACTCGGCTTCACACTTCCCTATGAGCTTACATACACAAATATCCTGAATATCCTGAGTTTAAGCAATATACCTTTAATGTCTTCTGAAAGGGATGAAAGATATCCGCTTATAATTGCAGGGGGCGCATGCGCATTTAATGCAGAGCCTGTAGCAGATTTTATTGACGCCTTTGTGCTTGGCGACGGCGAGGAGATTATAAACGAGATTATTGATGTGCATCAGGCATGGAAGGGAAAATCTCAAAGCAAAAAAGAGCTGCTGCACCTGCTGTCAAAGATTGAAGGTATATATATCCCTTCTTTTTATAATATTGAATATAATCATGACGGAACAGTAGCGAGTATTACGCCTCTTAATAATGCGCCTGAAAAGATAAACAGGCGGATTATTTCAGATTTAGACAAGGCGCCATTTCCTGATAAGCCGATCCTGCCTTATATGAGGATTGTCCATGACAGGGTCACGATTGAGATTTCACGCGGCTGCACAAGGGGATGCAGGTTCTGCCAGGCAGGGAGCATTTATCGGCCTGTAAGGGAGAGGAGCCCTGAGACTATCCATAGGATAGTTGAGAGCTCATTAAAGGCAACAGGCTATGAAGAGGTGTCGCTTGTATCTTTAAGCACAGGGGACTACGGCTGCCTCTCGCCGCTTTTATCAAGCCTGATGGATAAATACATAGATAAAAAGGTTGCCATATCGCTGCCGTCAA
>MHEL01000150.1:8468-8608 GCA_001803815.1 Nitrospirae bacterium RBG_19FT_COMBO_42_15
GGAATTTGATGAAACAATGCGAGCGGTTTTTAGAGAGGGCTGGGGCTCTATAAAGCTATATTTTATGATTGGCCTCCCAACTGAGACAGATGAGGATATACAAGGGATAATAGACATTGCTGAGAGAGCAAAGAGACTCA
>MHEL01000150.1:8743-13000 GCA_001803815.1 Nitrospirae bacterium RBG_19FT_COMBO_42_15
GGACATTAGAAAAAAAGGGCATAAGCGTAAAATGGCACAGACCTGAACTCAGTTTTATTGAGGCAGTATTCTCAAAGGGAGACAGAAGACTTGGGCAGGTATTAAAAACAGCATGGGAACGCGGTGCCAGATTTGACGGCTGGACAGAGGTGTTCAATTTTGACAGATGGATTCAGGCATTTAATGCATGCGGCATAAGCCCTGAGTTTTATGCAAATAGAGCAAGGCAGTTTGGCGAAACCCTTCCATGGGATCATCTTTATACAGGCATATATAAAAAATTTCTTGAAAAGGAGCTAAAGCTTTCAGAGAGCGAAAAGGCGCTTGCTGACTGCAGATTCGGCGACTGCTTTTACTGCGGAGTGTGTGATAAGGGAAAGATAGGAGAGGATAAGGCAGAAAAAAAGGGGATATTGCCAATGCTCTTTCAGCCTTCTGACATCAAGACAGCAAAGGGTGTTGAGCAGCTTGTTAAACAGGATAAGCTCCCATTTAAGGTTCGTATAAAGTATACAAGGACAGGTCAATTGAGATTTCTTTCGCACCTTGATTTGATGACTGCAATAATCAGGACATTCAGAAGAACAGATATACCTGTTGCCTATTCAGAGGGATTTACTGCACATCCCAAAATATCCTTTGGCCCTGCGCTTCCTGTTGGCACAGAGAGCGAGTCTGAATATCTTGATGCTGAATTAACATATAAGATCAGCTTGGACAAGATGCTATCTTCGTTGAATGCGCAATTCCCGAATGGAATAAAGGCAATTGATGCACAATATCTTTTATCTAAAACAGAGTCCTTGTCAGCAGCTGTCACAGGGTTTAGCTATATTGTTACAATTCTGTCTGATACCGCCTTTAATATTTCTAAAGATATTATTGATGAATTTCTGCAAAAAAAGAGTATAATAATAAAACGCGAGACAGGGTCAGGGGAAAAAGAGATAGATATAAGGCCTTACATCAAAGAATTAGCGATAGCATCAAACAATTTAGAGGTTAGTCTGCACATGCTGATACAAAACAGGGATGGAAGGGGCTGCAAGCCGACAGAGGTTCTTAATGCGCTTCTGCATCTCTCTGAGGATGAATTAAGGTCAGTAATGATTAAAAGGACAGGTCTTTATATTTATAAAAACGGCGAATGGCAAAGTCCTATCGATGAGAATGTTAAGACTGCGGCATATGCTTAACGGGGAAAAACTATGGCATTAGAAATAATAATAAATGCAGCGAGAGAAGAGACAAGGGTCGCGCTTTTAGAAAAAGGCGAGATAACAGAGCTCTATATTGACAGAAAAAGGGACAGGGGCATTGGCGGCAATATATATAAGGGAAAGGTCATCAGGGTTCTTCCCGGCATGCAGGCAGCATTTGTTGATATCGGCCTTGAAAAGGCGGCATTTTTATATGTCTCTGAGGTAAGCGCAAATATTGAAGAGTACGCTAAGATGATGGAGGATGAGACAGGCGAGGCAAGGCTTGAATTTGAGGGCGATACTGTTGAAGCAGTAAAGGCAAAAAGGACAAGCTCTGTTCTAATTGAGGACCTCTTGCAAGAGGGCCAGGAGATAATGGTTCAGGTAATAAAAGAGCCTATTGGAACAAAGGGCCCGAGGGTCACAACATACGTAACCCTTCCCGGAAGGTATCTTGTGTATATGCCTACCATTGAACATATCGGCATATCAAGGAGGATTGAAGACGAGGCAGAAAGAAAGAGGCTGAGAGAGCTTATCAACAGGCTGAAGAAATCAGGTTCAGGTTATATAATAAGAACAGTAAGCGAGGGTGTGAGTGAAGAAGAGTTCAAGGCAGATATAGAATTTTTAGAGCTCCTGTGGCAGAACATCCAGCAGAAGAGAGATAAATTGGCCGCTCCAAATCTTTTGCATACAGATTTAGACATAGTCTTTCGCGTGGTAAGGGATTTATTTACCCCAAAGGTGGATAAGCTTGTTGTTGATTCAAGGCAGGAATATCTGCAAATCAAGGAGTTTCTTGATTCCTTTCTTCCAAGGTTGAGCTCGCGTCTTGAATTATACGAAAAGGACGAGCCTATCTTTGATGCCTATGAATTAGAGATTGAGATATCCCGCGCACTCGGAAAAAAGGTCTGGCTGAAGTCAGGAGGCTATATTGTAATTGACCATACAGAGGCATTGACCGCCATAGATGTAAATACAGGAAGGTATGTTGGAAAAAGAAACCCGGAAGAGACCATCTTAAAAACCAATCTTGAGGCAGTAAAGGAGATTGCGTATCAATTGCGGCTAAGGAACATCGGCGGGATTATAATAATAGACTTTATTGATATGCTGAAAGAGAAGAACAGAAAAAAGGTCTTCAATGCCCTGCAGGAGGCCCTTTCCGGCGACAAGGCGCGCACAAATATTCAGCAGATATCTGAGCTCGGCCTTGTTGAGATGTCAAGAAAGAGGACGCGCGAAGACCTGCTGCGGTCATTGTGCGAGCCATGCGCATACTGCGAAGGAAAAGGTTATCAGAAGTCAGCTACAACAATATGCTATGAAATCTTCAGAGAAATAAGAAGGTCGGCAGCCTCTTCAACCAGCAGTAAGATTATGGTTACTGTAAATCCTGCTGTAGCCAATCTTTTATATGATGAGGAGAGGCAGGGAATAGATGAGCTTGAGAGCAGATATAAAAAGAAGATTAGTATAAAGGCAGACCCTAATCTGCATCAGGAGCAGTACGATATCGTTTTTATATAAGAAGGGCTTTAAATGAACTGGAAAAATGTGTTGTGTGTTTATCCTTACAGAACTGACCCGTTATTCAGGTTCTGGAGGATCCCGCCTATCGGCTTGGAGATTGTCGCATCTGCAATCAAGCCTTTTGTAGATAATGTAGAGATAATTGATATGAGGTTTGAGGATGATGCAGCGCCTTATATTAAAGATAAAGACCTAATCTGCTTTTCGCTGAACTGGGGAAATCCAAAGGCAATCGGGGGCTCAAGCAAGTTTGACCTTGAATTTGTCTTTAATACAATAAACAGCGTGCCAAAAGGCAAGACAGTTGTTGCCGGCGGCCGTTTTGCAACAGATTATGCAGATATGCTCTTAAAGGAGCTTCCGAGAATTGATATCATCATCAGAGGGTATGGCGAGGACCCGATGGTTGAGCTTTTTAAAAAGGGCTCGCCAGCAGGCATTGAAGGCATATCATACAGAGACAGCGATAAAATCATCCATAATAAAGACCGAAATCAGCTTGTTATCACAGGGACATACCCTGACAGGTCTTTAAGAAAATACCGCTATACTGCCTTATCCATGGGCGTAGATTCTATCTATGCCTCGCAGGGATGCCCGTTTAAATGCATTTACTGCGAGTTCACAGAAAAGAAGTGGTTATCGCGCTCAGCAGACTCTATAATAGAAGAGCTAAAGACAATGGATGAGGATGTTGAGATTGTTTTCTTTACTGACAATAATGTCTTTCATGATATGGACAGGATGGATAAGCTTTGCGATGCTATCAAAAGGGAGGGCATAAAAAAGAGGTATCTTGCGCAGTGCCGTGTAGAATCGTTAGTTAAAAGACCTGATGTAATAAAGAAATTGGGTGAAGCAGGTTTTTTAATCGGCGTTGGAATTGAGAGCTTTAATGAGGATGTCCTGCGCTGGCTTAAAAAGGGATACAAGCCTGATTTGATATGGCAGGCATTTGAAAATGTGAGAAAGACAGACATACTTGCCTTAGGCTTTTTTATAATTGGAAACTATAAAGAGACAAGAGAGGATATGTTAAGAACAGCTGACCTTGCAAAGGCAGCAGGTCTGGATTTTATAAATGTAAGCAGGCTTCTCTGCTATCCCAAAACAGAGCTTTACAGCATAATGTCAAAGCTTCCTGACTACCATATTGATGAAAATAGAAATATTGT
This sequence comes from Nitrospirae bacterium RBG_19FT_COMBO_42_15, assembly GCA_001803815.1. Lineage (GTDB taxonomy): Bacteria > Nitrospirota > CAKKRA01 > 9FT-COMBO-42-15 > 9FT-COMBO-42-15 > 9FT-COMBO-42-15. Next base: position 12,660 of record MHEL01000150.1, read on the forward strand.
CTATTCAGATTATTATTCTATAAAAGACCTAAGCAAAATAAGAAAGGCGATAAACAGGCGCTTTTACAGCCCCTTGCACTTTCTAAGGACATTTTCAAGGTTCAGTTATCATTTTAATGTTTTAAGGGTCTTAAGGCAGATGACATTGGAGATAATATTAAGGGGCATCTTTAAAAAAGGCAGGTGGATAGACAGGTTTCTCTATTTAACAAATAAGTATAATATATTTTACCCAATAGATTTTATATTCAATACAATCTTAAAGGCAGGCGGCAGATTGCTTGACCGCATTGCCTCGCGCAAGGCAATGCACATTGCAAATTAAGCGCTGATTGGTCTTA
>MHEL01000151.1:0-4089 GCA_001803815.1 Nitrospirae bacterium RBG_19FT_COMBO_42_15
CTGCATCAGCCCTTGCCTTTTCAATAATCTGTTCGCATTGGCGTTTTCCGTCCTGCAGAAGCGCATTTATTAAATCCTGATGAGACATTTGTTAACCTCAAAATACAAATCCTAATTCCTAAAAGGTTGTTGAAAAACTCACTATTCACCCTTCGAGAACCTCAGGGTGAACGGTTGGCTCATTCCTGCCTGTCGGCAGACAGGGATTTCATTGTATATTTTCCCGTTCATGCTGAGCCTGTCGAAGCATAAATAGCGTTTTTCAACAACCTGCTAATATCTAAATCACAAACAAATTCAAAAATTATAAGTAAGTCATTCCTGCATGTATCTGGCAGGAATCCATGTCTTGTGCCGAAACAGAAAAATTCGTCACCCCTCAATGGATGCCTCTATCTGGAGAGTGGATAGGATTCCCGCTCAAAAACGATGCGGGAATGACCTTTTTGAATTTTCAAAACTCCTGTGGGTCCAATTTTGTAAATTGAACCTTCAATTTTTGATTATTGTTGTGCAAAAGTATTCGGGTTCAAGTTTCAAACTTGAACCCGCAAAAAAAAACTACCCTAAATAGGTTTCAGACAAATATGGAATGGAGTCTTATTTTAAATACAGTATAATCATCACGGCAACAACAAAGCCGAGGATAACCATTGTTTCAGGAATGGCCAGAAGGACTATAATGGTTCCGCTGACCTCTGGTTTTTCCGCCATAGCGCCTGCGCCGGCAGAACCAATCTTTGACTGGGCCCATGCAGTGGCAATTGCAGGGATGGCAATGGCAAGTGTAGCAGCAAAGGCAATTAATACAGTTTCCATTATTGCACCCTCCTTTTTTGTCTATAATATAATATCACCTTGATATTGTCAAACAATTTACCACTACTTCTTCTTTTCCTTCCAGAAAATAAGAATTGGCGCAGCAATATATACAGATGAATATACCCCTGCAACAAATCCAACAAGCAATGCAAAGGCAAAATCGTGAATCACCTCGCCGCCATATATAAATAAGATAAGTGTAACAACCAGAACTGTAAATGAAGTTAAAAATGTCCTGCTCAGAGTCTCATTTATGCTGATATTTACAATGGACTCAAAGGTCTCTTTATTCTTTAATCTTAAATTCTCACGGACCCTGTCAAAGGTAACTATAGTATCATTTATTGAAAAACCAACAATTGTAAGCACTGCGGCAAGAACCGGCAGGGTAAATTCTCTGCCTGTGATTGCAAAGGCGCCGAGCGTAATCAGCACATCGTGCGCAAGGGCAATAATCGCGGCAATGCCCCATTTAAACTGGAATCTCCATGCAACATATACAACTATGCCTAACATTGAATAGAATATGGCCAGCAATGCCTTCCACTGAAGATCCTTTCCAACCTGAGGTCCAACCATCTCAACCCTTCTAATTTCTATAGACTCACCCTGAAAATCTGCTTCAACAGTATTTTTTATTTTATCACCTAAACCTTCGATGCCCTCAGACGATTTTTCAACCCTTATCAGAATATCTCTCTTATCTCCAAACTGCTGGATTATGCTTTCGCCCAATTCTATCTTTCTTAAAGAATCGCGCACCTTATCTATTGATGGTTCATTTTTAAATCTTAATTCAACTAATGTGCCGCCCGCAAAGTCTATACCGTAATTCAACCCGCCTTTTAGAATCATTGCGCCAATGCCTATGGCGATGACAATAATAGAAAGCGCAACGGCATATTTCATCTTTCCAATAAAATCTATTTTAGTGCCTGGTTTTATGATTTCCATCTATACTCCTTTATATTATTCAATACAGATTGCTTCATCGCTAACGCTCCTCGCAATGACGGCTCGAGTAGTGTCATTGCGAGCGATAGCGAAGCAATCTCAGTTCTTAGAAATTAAATACTAATCTTCTTTAGCTCTTTCCTGCTCAATATCAAATCAAATATAAACCTTGAAACAAACACAGCAGTAAACATGCTCGCAATAATACCTATGGTTAATGTAACTGCAAATCCCTTTACTGGCCCTGTGCCAAAAAGATAAAGTACAACAGCAGTAATCAGTGTTGTAAGATTCGAATCAAATATAGTTATAAATGCCTTTGAAAAACCCATATCAACTGCTGAGCGCGGCGTCCTTCCGTTGCGCATCTCCTCCCTTATCCTTTCGTATATAAGCACATTGGCGTCAACTGCCATACCGATTGTAAGTATTATTCCTGCAATACCCGGCAGCGTCAATGTTGCGCCAAGCCCGGCCAGTGCGCCAAGAAGAATAACAATATTTAATGCCAAAGCAACATTTGCAATAATGCCTGATAGTTTATAGTATATAACCATGAATATAACAACAAGTATGCCGCCGATAATTGCGGATGAAACGCCCTTTTTTATAGAATCATTGCCAAGCGACGGGCCGACTGTTCTGTCCTCCAATATCTGAACAGGCGCGGGCAGAGCGCCTGCGCGAAGCACAATAGCAACATCCATTGCCTCTGTATCTGAAAAGCTTCCTGTTATAAGCGCCCTGCCGCCTGATATCTTCTCATTTATCATAGGCGCTGAATGTATATTCCCGTCAAGCACAATCGCAAGCCTCTTGTTTACATTCTCTGATGTAACCCTTTCAAAGAGCCTTGCGCCCTGAGGGTTAAAGGTAAGCGCAATACACGGCGGCGTCTTGTCGCCGCAATTGAAGCTGACCTGCGCATTAGATATCCCATCTCCTGTCATTAATGTTTTATCCTTTAACAGAAATGGAATCCTTTCTGCCTTGCCGCTCTCTTTATCTATTTTTTTCTCATAGGCTATTATATCGCCCTGCGGCATCTCTCCCTTTAATGCCTTATTTAAATCACCTTCATCATCCACAATCTTAAATTCAAGCAGCGCAGTCTTTCCTATAAGTTTCTTTGCCCTTTCAATATCTTTGATTCCCGGAAGCTGAACAAGTATCTGCGACTCGCTCTGCTTTTGTATCGTCGGCTCTGCAACGCCAAATTCGTCAATCCTGTTTCTTATTGTCTCAAGCGCCTGAAGCACAGCATGCTCCTTAATATTATTAATCTCCTTATTGGTCATGGAAAGCTCAATCCTGTTGTCTGACGCCTTTACATCTAAGGAAGGATATTCATTGCCAATAGTATCTTTGATCTTTTTCTCATCTTCCTTGACATTTGCCTTAATGACAATCCTGTTTCCTTCTTTAACAGCCTCTGCCTGAATATTTTTCTGGACAAGCACCTCCTTTATGTCGCTAAGATTCCTGCTTACCGTGCTTTCAACAGCCTTTTCAGTATCAACTCCAAGCACCAGATGCATGCCGCCCTGAAGGTCAAGGCCGAGATTAATCGTCTTTTCCAATGGATGGGCATACCATATAGAAACACTAAGGACAACTAAAATAAGAATCAGCTTCCATCTAAAACCCTTTTGCATTAAAAAACCTCCTCTATGACAGCCTTACATTATTTATTATAAGATGAAAATCGCAGCCAAGAAACTTTGCCGCCCTTCTGCATATTATCATCCTTGATAAGAATATCTCAAAATAATCCATAACGCCTGAAATCCTTGTGTCAATGCTAAGCTCAAGGACAATAGACTTTTCAATCGGGTCAACCCTCAGTTCAGATTCTGTGGCAGCATAATTCACCCTGTCATGGATATCATAAAATCCCATTGTCGTGCCGCCAGGCGCTGCCATTGGATCCATCTTATTATCAAGTATCAATGCTGCTGAGATAAGATTTGGATTCCTCACCCTTGAGCGGTGCACATCAGACTTATCAGCGATAATCAACGATGCTGACACTATATTTGTCGGGTCGCCTGTATCCTCCTCATGATTTGCTATTGCGCTCATCACAAGAGCAATATCCTCAATATCCATGCCTATATCTTCAAGTATTGCCATGACAAGGAGCGCGCCTGCCTGACCGTGATTCACCCTGCCGACCATATTTCCAATATCATGCAGAAAGCCTGCAATTGCAGCAAGCCTTGCATCTTCATCCTTATAGTTTAATTTCAAGAGGATATCCTGCGCCCTCTTACCAACAATATTTGCATGTCTCAAACCATGCTCTGTATAGCC
>MHEL01000151.1:4117-6259 GCA_001803815.1 Nitrospirae bacterium RBG_19FT_COMBO_42_15
TCAAGGTATATCCGCACCTTTTTATTATTTTTTAAATCGTCTAAAGTAAGCTTGGTCATAACATCCAGTCGTCTATCTGTTATTCTTCACCGCCGTATGCGCCTGTAACTGAATCCCTTACAATCTTAACTTTGCAGTTATCCGCAATCTTGAGGGTTATAATCTTGTCGTTGATTGCATCTATTGTGCCGATCATCCCTCCTGTTGTCACCACTTTGTCGCCCTTTTTTAATCCCTCAAGGAATGCCTTGTGCTTCTTCTGCCTTTTCATCTGAGGCATTATCATCACAAAATAAAAGATAGCAAAGATTACAACCCACGGTAACAGGCTCATGTACGGGCTTACACTCTCTGGCAAGCCGCCTCCTGCTACGCCGGCAGCAAAGGCATTGCTAATTGTTAGAAACTGGTTCATCATTTTCCCTCCGATTTTTATAAAATTCCTTCCTAAATTCCAAAAGCCTGTCCTCTTTTATCGCCTCTCTGATATTTTTTATCAGATTAAAATAGTAATACAGATTATGTATTGTGTTAAACCTTAAAACAGACATCTCTTTTGCCATGAAGAGATGCCTTAAATATGCCCTTGAATAATTCCTGCATGTATAACATCCGCAGTTTTTATCAAGAGGCTCAGGATCTTCTGTGTAAGGCGCATTCTTTATATTTATTATACCCTCAGATGTAAAAAGCGAGCCGTTCCTTGCATGCCTTGTCGGCATAACGCAGTCAAACATATCAGCCCCTCGCATTACACCCTCAATCAGATCCTCTGGGGTGCCAACACCCATTAAATATCTCGGCTTATCCTCAGGCAGATAGGGCATTACAGTATCTATCGTCTCATACATCTGCGGCTTTGTTTCTCCAACACTAAGACCGCCTATTGCATAGCCGTCAAAACCGATGTTTACTATATCATTTGCGCTGATTTTTCTCAAGTCCTGAAAAAAACCTCCCTGAACAATGCCAAACAAGGCTGAAGGCTGAAGGCTAAAGGCTAAAGGTTTTTCATCATGCCCTTTGCCATTTGCCCTTTGCCCATATCTTTCTTTGCACCTCCTTGCCCACCTTGTTGTCATCTCCATGGATGTTTTTGCATAGTCAAAGGTAGAAGGATAAGGGATGCACTCATCAAAGGTCATTATTATATCAGCGCCGAGCGCCTCCTGTATTTCAATTGCTGTTTCTGGTGTAATAAAATGCTTCTGGCCTCCGTCAAGATGGGATTGAAATATTACCCCCTCCTCTGTTATCTTCCTTAGCTCTCCAAGGCTAAAAACCTGAAAGCCTCCGCTGTCTGTTAAAATCGGCCTATCCCATGATATAAACTTATGCAGGCCGCCCATTCTTTGTATCAGCTCATGTCCCGGTCTTAAAAAGAGATGATAGGTATTGCATAATATCATCTCAGCGCCGAGCGAGACAAGGTCTTCCTTTGATAATGTTTTTACTATGCCTGCTGTTCCTACCGGCGCAAATATTGGCGTATTTATCTCGCCATGTGAAACAGTAATCTTCCCAAGCCTTGCTCCTGTCTTTGCCTCCTTTTTAAGAACATCAAATCTCACAAAGCAACCTGTCTGTTAATTACTAAGGAATCTATTAAATAAGATAATTCTTTGTCATGCCCGAAGGTTTTTGTCGGGCATCCATGGTTCGACAGGCTCACCATGCATCCTGAGCTTGTCGAAGGACTGGATTCCTGCCAAAGACATGCAGGAATGACATCTCTTACATCTTCTCTGGTGCCCTAATTCCTAGTATATCCAATGCGTTTTTAATTACCTGCCTCACGCCCTTCATTAATACAAGCCTTGCATCAGTCAGGGCTTTATCATCAGTAATAATACGATGATGAAAATAGTAATTATGAAGCAGGCCGGCAAGATTCTGCAGATAGAATGTAATCCTGTGCGGCTCCAATGCCCTTGCAGCACCTTCAATGGTTATTGGATATAGAGTAAGCTGCTTCATTATATTTTTCTCTTCAGGAAGTTTTAACAGCCCAAAGTCCACACTATCTGCATCAGGAATCTTTATTCCCCTCTCCTCTGCCTGCCTTTCCACACTGCACAGCCTTGCATGCGCATACTGAACATAGTAAACAGGGTTTTCGCTTGACTGCATCTTTGCAAGCTC
>MHEL01000152.1 GCA_001803815.1 Nitrospirae bacterium RBG_19FT_COMBO_42_15
ACCCGCCCATCGCCATGTGAGATCGTCTCCAGCGCAATGTCATACACTCGCGGAAGACCAGCCGATGGACCATTCAGCAGTCGAGGCAGTTCCCGGCTGTAACCCTTTGGCAAGTGCCTCCTGGTCGTGCGAATCTGCTCTTCAATAAGATAGAAGTTGTCGAGCAGCCATTCCCCTGCCGGCGTAATACGGCGGGTTGCCTTAATAGCCTCCGTCAGCAGGTTGCGGACTCCAAGCAGCACGCCTTCATTATCAGCCAGCCGGATCAGAAGCCGGTCCCGTGCACGTCCCGGGCCCAACTTGTGCAAGCCCGCCAGTGTCTTACCATGCTGCTCCATCTGATCGCTGCCGAACAGTTCTGATCGCAGCGGCGGCTCGGTGTCAGCGAACTTTTGTATCTTACTGTTTCCGCGGAGTCTCGCCTGCAAATGGGACAGGTTTCCAAGAATGCTCTTGCTGCTTATCTTCAAGTTTGAAATCTCCTTCTGAGAAGCGAAGTCTCAGCAAATTGGATGGCAATAGCGAAGTTATTCATTTCCATCTGTAATCTATCAGGTTGTTGAAAAACTTTATTTATGCTTCGACAGGCTCAGCATGAACGGGAAAATATATAATGAAATCAATGAGCCAACCGTTCACCCTGAGGTTCTCGAAGGGTGAACAGTGAGTTTTTCAACAACCTGCTATATCATTTATAGCAGAAGATAATAATGTTTGTTAATTTTTTTGTTATCTACAGTAAAAGTCGAATGTGTGCTAAACTTAGTTGAAATTTAAGTTAGCGGCTCCTAAAATGATGTAAGGTTAAGTAGTTACAACAAAAAACATTAAGAAAGGAGCCGGTATGAAAAGAATATTACAAATCTCATCAAAAAGCAAGGTAAGAAAGGCAAAGGCAGCAGAGGTAAAGAGTCTTAAGGAATATGGGGCAATGGATATAGACAGTAAGGCGGCATTGATACAGGAATTAATTCCATATTTCTTCCTTGAAAAACCCAAAGCGCTTTTTGAAGCATTGCAGTAAAGAGGGATTAAATTTTGAGCATCATACTTATGAGCCTTTTACAAGGAACGAAGATATTATCAAAAAAAGGGGGGGGCAAATAAAGATGAAAAAGATACCGAAATTTAAGAGCCTAAAAGAGGAAAGAAATTTCCGGGATACTCATAGTGTTGCAGATTATCTCAGTGAACTCAAGAAAACAGGTGAAATTGTCTTTGAGAGGCATCCGCTGAAAAGAAATTTCCAGATGAGGCTTGATGACACGACGATTAACAAACTGAAGAAGCTTGCAAAGGCAAAAGGGGTTGATGTTTCAACATTAATAAGAAGGTGGATAAGGGAGCATCTTGATAAAGAGCTAAAGACCGCATAAGGCATTAATGGCTTATGGACTATGCGGCTGCCTTTCTTCCGCAACGCGGACAGATCCGTGCGTATTTAGCGACCTTGCCCTCCCAGCCGCATTTGCGGCATTTTATTCTTATGCTGTATTCCTCTGTCTTGGATGCCTTCATTGCACGCAATAATTTTTTTGTTAATATTACAATAATCCCGGCAATGACAATGCCTAAGGCAACATCCCTCAGCCTGTAACCGTCATAGATAATCTGGTTAAGGAATTTCTGAAGCTCTTCCATTAATTCCCCGCCCTTAAAACTTTTTTCAGCCTCTCAGGATAATCTGTAAATATCCCATCAACACCAAGCTCAACCGCATGCCTCATCTCATCCTCATCATTTATTGTATATACAAAAAGCCTCATTCCTTTTTTATGCGCCTTATCAACTATTTCCTTTGACAAAATTTTATTAGAGGCATGAAAAGAGTATGCCTTTAAATCCACTGCTTTCTTTAATGCTTTTTCCCAGTCCTTTTTATTATAGAGAAAACCAATTACAATATCATCTGAAATCTTGCGAATATTTTTGAGGCAGTCAATGTCAAAACTTGAAATAATTGTATCAGATAACAGCCTCTTTCTTTTAAAAAGGCTATAAACATTCCTTTCAATATCAGGATAATAGCCTGAGCCGCGCTTTATCTCAATGTTCAGTCTTATTTTATCTTTGACAAGTTTTATGACCTGCGCTAATGCCGGGATATTTTTATTGCTCTCCCTAATCTCTTTTAAGGTCATGTCTTTAATGAATCTTTTTGTGAGGATGCCTGTTTTTAAATATTCGTCGTGAAGGACAACAATATATCTGTCCCTTGTCTGATGAACATCAAGCTCAATCATGTCTGCCTTCTGCTTTATTGCAAGCCTGAAGGCTTGGAGAGTATTTTCAGGCGCATTGCCGGATGCGCCCCTGTGCGCAATGTTTAATATATCAGACATGTTTTATTCGCAATTTTTTTATTTATGCTTATTATATATTGGCAAGGTATTTTTCCGGTTTGAGACATATTGTGTCAACAGGTGTTATATTTATAGGAGAAAAGGAAAAGGTGGTATTAAGCCATTTTCTGAATATATTTAAGGCATCTTCCAATTGAAAGATTACGATATCCTTGACCTCATCAAGGCTGACCTTACCCATCCTGACAAATAATGCGCCAAGCGGCTCCTTGTCTCCCTCTCTTTTCTGCATTTCAACGGTCTTTAATAAAAGCTCAGAATCTATCTTTCCCTGTGCAACAACAATATCCCCGAGTTTCTGGCCATAGGGTGACTGCGCCCCGATTAACAAGCCGTCCTTAAAGGTTAGGGTGCCGAGGTGCAGCTGGTTCTCAAGGGTCAATATGCCGCTCAGTTTTCTTGTTGCAATAATAGACAGGATATCATTAAGCAGAATGCTTTTTTGCTGCATGATGTCAGCCCCTGAAGCAGGAAGGGCTCAGTTTTAATTGAGCCCTTCCTGCAGATTAATCATTTATACTGCTGCTACTTCTTTTATCTCAGGAATCTTTTCCATCAATATTCTTTCCACACCCATCTTCAAAGTATATATTGAACTTGGGCATGTGCCGCAGGCGCCTTTAAGCCTTACTGATACAACATTATCCGCAACATCCACAAGCTCTATATCACCGCCGTCAGCCTGTAATGACGGCCTTATTGTCTCCAGCACCTCCTGCACCCTGTCTTTTAGCTCCATCACCTTTTCAGTCATCTCTAAATCACCTCCTTAAAAATTAATATCTCCTCTCCCTTTTTTTATATATGGACTGCAAACATTACAAGCCTACCCTTGCTTTTTATTCCCCTTTCAACGCCGTCCTCTGCAATAATCATCATGCCCGGCTTTATATCAATCTCCTCATTCTCGCGGATGAAAGTCCCCTCACCCTCTATGCAGTAGAATATTCCTAATGCGCTCGGGTGAGGCGGGATCTCCTGCCCCTTTTCAAGGCATATCAAAGGGACCTTTGTCTTCTTTGACATGTAGAGAATAATCGGCATAAACTCAGGATTGAATTTAACCTTCTCTTTTATGTTTATTACATTCTCCATTGATAATTCCTCCTTATTAAGATTTTATTTATAATATACCTTATGGCAGGCAATGGAGAATGATATAAATCATAACCATTATTCTCTATTCCAATATTATAATAAAATTCGGATTGCCCTGTCAAACAAATAAACAGGGGCAAATTATTCATCCAGAGGACTTCTGACGCCGAGGACAATTTTTTTGCTGCATGGGAATAGGTCATTAAAAACCTTGACAAAGCAACCTTCTACATATAGCATTTAAACAAATTTGTTTTAGTCATTTGCAAATTTATGTTATAATTTGCTCATATCCAAAAGTGTAGAAGAGTAGAAGAGGAGAAATATGTCACCAACAAAAACCATAATTTCAAAAGCCTTGCATCTTAAGCCTGTGGAAAAATCCCTTGTTATAGAAGCCTTGCTTAAAAGCCTTGATATCCCAGACCCTAAGATTGAAAAGATGTGGGCGCAGGAAGCCGAAAAAAGACTCAAAGCCTATAAAGCAGGGAAATTAAAGACCGTGTCTTTTGAGGATATGTTCATAAAAAAATAATGATAAAAATAGATATCCTTGAAATTGCTCGCCTGGAATTTGAAGAGGCAAAAGAGTTCTACGAAATAGAACAATCAGGTTTGGGCGCAAGATTTGAGGACGAAATTCGGGATTCCCTCCTCCGTATTCAACAATACCCTCAAGCATGGCAATCTGAGCGCAGAGAAATTCGGCGATACATCCTCCATAAATTCCCCTATAAGATACTTTACTCCATACAAGACGATAAAATCGTTGTTCTTGCATTTGCGCATTTACACAGAAAACCGGATTATTGGATTGACAGGATAGAATAATCTGTTGCCTCATTCAGAAATATCCTCTTTTCTATCTATTTATATTATGCAAAAAAGCAATGTTTTCCTGAAATAATATAGGCAGTTTTATAACTTCCGCCAATATTCTAGTGTTTTTTCATGCTTTTTGTTGTATTTTTGAGGATATTTTTGGTAGAAGACAGAAAGTGTATAATCATTTGTTATATTAAATTATTAAATTTTCTATTTATTCATGTTGAATTAATTAAAATCTGATATAACTATTTCAAAGATTATATTTATGAAAATTATAAAGGCATATAAACTGACACTTTTCTTCAGTATCTTGATCTTTCTTTGTTTTGCTGGATGCGGTGGAGGTGGAGGAAGTGGCAGTGGAAATAATGGTGGTGGCAATGGAGAAGTCCCGAATCCACTGCCGTCTGATACTAATTCTCCAACTATTCCATCAGGTTTAAACTTGAAGGTTTTCTCAAAGAATCAAATAAATTTTTCTTGGAATGCCTCAAGTGATAATACAGGTGTAAGTGGATATAAAATATTTCGGAATGCGATATATTTATCATCAACCGGAAATACTTCATACTCCGGATTCAATAACATCTTATAATAGGATGATGGATATAATAGCCCTGCATTCCTTAAATACTATTATTTTTTTTGTAGAGAATGTTGTATAATGCTCGGCATGTCAAAAAGGTTTAATAATTTATTAAAGATAATGTCTAAACTCAGAGGCAAAAAGGGATGCCCTTGGGATAAGGAACAGACAAGGGAGTCGCTGAAGCCATTTATTATAGAGGAGGCCTATGAGGTTATCGAGGCGATTGATGAGAAGAGCCCTGAAAAGCTCAAAGAAGAATTAGGCGACCTTCTCTTGCAGGTGGTTTTTCATGCGCAGCTTGCAAAGGAGAAAAAAGAGTTTGACATGGAAGATATATTAACAACCCTTGAGGAGAAGCTGATAAGAAGGCACCCACATGTTTTTGGTGATGTGTCATACGAGGACGCAAAAGAGGTTTTAGTCCAATGGGAGAAAATAAAGAAAGAGGAGAAGGCAAACATCGAAAGAGAGTCTATGTTAGACAGCGTTCCTAAAGAGCTTCCAGCGCTCCTCCGCGCCCATCGTTTGCAGGACAAGGCATCAAGGGTTGGATTTGACTGGAAGCATATAGATGATGTCTTTGCAAAGGTAGAAGAGGAGATAAAGGAGTTCAAAGGCGCTGTTAAGGATAAGAAGGCGGATGAAATAGAGGATGAGCTTGGAGACATATTCTTTGCATTGGTAAATGTGGCAAGGTTTTTAGAGATTAATCCGGAGGATGCCCTGCGAAAGACCATAAGCAAGTTTATATCGCGATTCAGATATATTGAAGAAAAGGCAAAAGAGGCTAAGAGGGAGTTAAGTGATATGACTCTGGAGGAAATGGATAAATACTGGGATGAGGCAAAAGGGCGTCATGATTAATAAAGCTCAGGTAGCAATTATCAAGTCAAGGTCATACAATAACGACCATGTATATAAGGATATTAAAAGGTCAGTTGACCTGCTCGGCGGCATAAATAGATTTGTTAAAAAAGGCGATAAGGTTCTGCTAAAGCCAAACCTCCTTTCTGCAAAGCCGCCAGAGGCAGGCATTACAACACACCCGGCAGTAATAAAGGCAGTTGCAAAACTTGTAATGGATGCAGGTGGAACGCCTTTTATCGGCGACAGTCCCGGCGGCAGGGCAATAAATTTTGAAAAGGTTGCAGCAGCAACAGGCATGAAGCAGGCTGCTGATGAATTAGGGATAAAATTAGTAGAATTCAGAAATCCTGTGGAGATGTCAGCGACCAATGGGGGGATATTTAAAAAACTCAATGTTGCGAAAGAGGCTGTTGATGCAGATGTAATTATAAGTCTTCCAAAGCTAAAGACCCATGTCCAGATGTTTTTAACTCTTGGCGTTAAAAATATGTTCGGCTGCATAATCGGCTTGCAAAAGGCGCAGTGGCATTTTAAGGCAGGCGTAGACAGAAAATATTTTGCTGCAATGCTATTGGAGCTTTATTCCCTGCTTAAACCCTCTCTTACAATTGTAGACGGCATAGTTGCAATGGAAGGCGACGGCCCGGGAAGCGCAGGAAAGCTGAGAAACCTCGGACTTGTATTTGCAGGCTCCGATGCTGTTGCGCTTGATACGGTTATATGCAATGCATTAGGCGTAAGAAATGAGGAGCTTCCAATCCTTGTTGCTGCAAAGGAGAAGGGCATTGGCATAACAGAGATGGAGAAGATAGATGTCTTGGGCGAAAGGCTTGAGGATGTAAGCATCCATGATTTTATAAGACCGAAGATGATAGATGTTATGTTTGGGCCGAGCATGTTAAAGAAATTCTTTATGAATAACATTACATCAAAGCCAGTAGAAGACAAAAAGATGTGCACCTTATGCAGCAAGTGCATTGAGGCATGTCCAACAGATATTATCAGCATTAAAGGCAAGAGGCTCAATTTTGATTATGACAAGTGCATCCGCTGCTTCTGCTGCCTTGAGGTCTGCCCTGAAGGCGCAATGCAGGTGAAGCAGGGGCCGCTTTTAAAGCTGTTCAGTTATTTTTCATAAGAGCGATTTGCGAACCCTCTTTTGCCTTTTCATATTGTCACCTTAGAAAAAAGGTGTTATTATAATCAAAAAGAATTGGGATGAAAGAATGAAAGCATTAGCAGATAAAAATATCTTTACGCCTGATGAGGAGAGTGCAGTAAAAGAGCTAACAAATAGCCTTAAGAAACTCTTGGGTGAACGGTTAGTAAAATTAGGCCTCTTTGGCTCAAGGGCAAGGGGAGATTACGACAAAGAGTCTGATATAGATATAGCTATTATTGTCAGGGGGCTGACAAGGGAGCTTAAGGATCAGATTCTCAATATGGTTGCTGATATAGAATTTAAACATATTGCCACCCTTTCCACCCTTGTACTTTCTGAAGAAGTTTTTGAACTCCTTAAAAAAAGGGAGCGGAGAATAGCCCTTGACATAGAAAAAGAGGGAGTCCCATTATGACAGATGAAAATAAAAAAGAGAACATCAAGGCGGAACTGGAAAGGGCATCAGAGACATTTGACGCAGCCGCTCTTTTGTTTGATAATGATTTCTTAAACGATGCCATTTCAAAACTGTACTACTTTCTTCTCTATAATATCAGGGCATTGCTTCTGGCAAAGGGGCTTGAAGCTAAAAGCCATGAAGGGGCTTTAAGACTCTTTGGCCTTCATTTTGTGAAAGAAAATCTTTTTAAACCATCAGACTCACACATCTTCTCCCGCCTTATGAAATATAGGGAGGAGGCGGATTATAATCCTTCATATATGTTTAATAGAGAAGATTTTATTGCATTCAGGAAAGATGCAGAGGAATTATCTGATAAGATAAAGGCCTATTTGAAAGAAAAGGAATTTATATAAGTCATTGTTTTTTTGCTACCATAAGATAAATTTCGGAAATCTCTTTGAAAGGAAATAGTCCATCCCAAATGTCCTGCCTGCCCTTGTAAGCATAATAACTACATGGCTTACTGCAATTATATAGAATGTCCAGTACCACTGGCTTTCAGCATAGCTTGAGGCAAAGTAAAAGTTCATTATCATTAAGAATCCAAAAAAACTGCTTAATACTGTCAGGATTCCAAATACCAATGACAGGCCTACAAGTATCTCGCCGATCGTCACCTGATAGCCGAATGCCTGCCAATGGGGGATTGCAAGGTTTTCAAGAAAATATTTATACCACGGATAGGGATTTTCCTCTGCCCAGAATTTGAGCTTAGATTCAAGCCCCTTCATAAAATTCGGGTGGAGCTTTTGTATGCCCATCTCAAGCCAGAGTACGCCCAGTGTGATCCTCAAAAGCACAGGGCCAAGTGAGGATGTTTTATGATTCCAGCTTTCTTTAAGAAAGTCTTTTGCACTTTTCATGTAACGCCATTTAAAAGTTTAAGCACACGGCAAAATAAAAAGCTCCAGGTGCAAGGCGGAGCGAGGCATCGCACCGCAGCATACATGTTAGTATGTGAGGCCGAAGCGACAACGCAGCAGATGGACTTTTTAGGAAGCCGTTGTTTATAGTTTATCCTCATAAACCTTAATCTTTGCCTTCTTCATTAGCCTATCCACATAAGCCATATATGCCTTTTCCTGCTTCTGAAGCAAAAGCACATCTATATTTCCCTGTGCAGGGATAGTCTGTATCTCTCCTTCTGAGTAGCCGACAGATTCCTTTATTAGCCTGCGCATCTTCTCCTTTATGATGTCTTCTTTTAGATTTCTTTCAAAGGCTGTTGGCGAATATTTATTTGCAGACAGCACCTT
>MHEL01000153.1 GCA_001803815.1 Nitrospirae bacterium RBG_19FT_COMBO_42_15
TTAACTTTTGCCGGATTAGCCTTGCCCTTAGACTCCTTCATTACCTGACCGACAAAAAAGCCAAAGAGCTTATCCTTGCCTGACCTATACTCTGCCAACTGACCCGGATTCGCCTTAATCACCTCATCAATAACCTTCTCAATCTCTGACTCATCTGTTACCTGAACAAGGCCCTTTTCCTGAACAATGGCCTCCGGGTCTTTGCCTGTCTTAAACATCTCTTCAAATACTACTTTTGCAATTTTACCACTTATTATTCCTTTGTCCATTAATTTCAGCATATCAGTAAGTTTTTTGGAATTTATCGGCGAATCTTTTATATCAATATTATTCTCATTCAAAAGCCTTGCCAAATCCCCCATAATCCAGTTGCTAATAATCTTTGGCTGGTTATGCAGCTTCACGCACCCTTCAAAATAGTCTGCCATCGCAATTGTGGATGTCAGAAGCTCTGCATCATATTCAGGAAGGCTGTAATTCTTTACAAAGCGCGCCCTCTTTGCATCAGGCAGTTCTGGAAGCTGCAAGCGGATATCTTCAAGCCACTTTTTATCAACCATCAAAGGCGCTAAATCAGGCTCAGGAAAGTATCTGTAGTCATGCGCCTCCTCTTTTGAGCGCATGGAGATTGTTACGCCCTTAGTCGTATCCCAGAGCCTTGTCTCCTGAATAACCTTCTTTCCTTCTTCAAGCATCTCTGCCTGCCTTTCAATCTCGTATTCCAATGCCTTTTGCACAAACTTAAAGGAGTTCATATTCTTTAGCTCTGCCTTTGTGCCAAACTCCTTCTGGCCTAATGGCCTGATAGAGACATTTGCATCGCACCTGAAGCTTCCCTCCTCCATATTTCCATCGCATACATCAAGATAACGCAGTATATCCCTCAGCTTTTTCAGGTATGCCACTGCCTCTTCCGGCGTGCGCATGTCAGGCTCGCTTACAATCTCCATTAACGGAACGCCTGTCCTGTTTAAATCCACATGGCTCGCATCCATTATTCCCTCATGAAGGTTCTTTCCTGCGTCCTCTTCCATGTGAATCCTTGTTATGCCGATTTTTTTGATATTGCCGTCAAGCACAACCTCAAGGTAACCTTTTACTGATAGGGGAAGCTCATACTGTGATATCTGATAATTTTTTGGCAGGTCAGGATAAAAGTAGTTTTTTCTGGCAAATATGGAATGTTCGTTTACTGTGCAGTTTGTTGCCAATGCTGTCTTTATTGCAAAGTCTATTGCCTTTTTATTTAATACGGGCAAAACACCCGGCATACCAAGACAAACAGGACAGGTTTGTGAATTCGGTTTCTCACCAAATTTTGTGCTGCATCCGCAGAAGATTTTTGATTTTGTTAATAACTGAGCATGAACCTCAAGACCAATAACCGCCTCGTATTGCATCTATCACATCTCCCAACTATGTTAATTTCTTATATATTTGGCATTTTATCACATTTTATTATTTTTTATACTAAAAAATTGAGGCTGTTGATAAAAGTTTTAGGATTTGACAAGATATTGATGAGATAGAGGATATATCAAAGGGAATACACTAACCCAATTGATGCAGAGATTGTTCAGGACTAACTCTAAATTCAAATTAGTTGTTCCGAAAATGTCGGACAGAACAAAACCTCAATAATCCATTTTTCTGAAACACGACACCTGCTGCGCCGATTATGCCTGCGTCCTGCATTAGGCCTGCCTTTAAGACCCTTACCTCTTTTGAAAATGAAGGTATTGTTCGTTTAATTATCTCTTCTTTCATCCTCTTTGCAAAAAGGCTGAATGATGATACAAGGCCGCCGTATAATATAATTGTTTTTATGTTCAAAAGATTGGCAAAATCTGAGATAGCAATGCCAAGATACCTTCCTGCATCCTTAACAAGCTCTAAAGAAAGCTGGTCGCCCTTTTTTGCTGCAAGAAATACCTTTTCCGGCGTAATCTCATTGATTCCATTTTTAATCATTGAAAGGAGCGCGGTCTTTTTCCCTTTTTTCATGGCATCAATCATCCTGTTGATTATGCCTGTTCCTGATGAATATGCCTCAAGGCATCCGTAATTCCCGCAGTTGCATAACGGGCCGTCAGGGTTTACTGTTATATGGCCTATTTCGCCTGCCATTCCCTTATCGCCATGCCATATTTTATTATCAAGGATAATGCCGCCGCCAATACCTGTCCCCATTGTAATGCATAGCAGGTTACTGCTGTTTCTGCCTGCTCCGAGCCATCTTTCACCAAAGGCAGCAGCATTTGCATCATTTTCTATTGTAACAGGAATGCCTAAACTGTCTTTTACTATTCTGCCTAAGTTTACATTACGCCAGCCGGGGAGATTTGGAGAAAAGGTGATTATGTTTTTATCAATATCAATAAAGCCGGGTGCGGCTAAAGAAATTCCGAGGATGGAGTTTTTTTTAACTTTTGCAATATATAATATCTCATCTATTCCATTTATTATATTTTTTATTACAGCATTCTTGCCGGCATCTGCTTCTGTTGGCCTGACTATTTTGTGAATAATCTGCCCTGTTTTCTTAACAATGCCGAATCTGAGGTTTGTTCCGCCTATGTCAATACCGATGACATTCTTATTCACCCGAAAACCCCTTTTTCTGTCATTCCCACGAAAGTGGGAATCCAAAGATTGTTTTTATGGAAAGTGATAGGACTGGATTCCTGCCTTCGCAGGAATGACTATTCTATTTGCCGCTAATTGAAAGTTCCTTTATTCTTAAACTCGGCGCCCCAATCTTTCCATAAAATCTCAAATCACTTCCTATAGCATCCACCTTATTAAACAACTCAAGAATATTTCCAGCAATTGCAATCTCTCTTACAGGATATGACAGCTTGCCGCCTTTTATATAGAAGCCGACAGCGCCGACTGAGAAATCGCCTGATATCGGATTTGCAGTATGCATTCCCATTGCCTCGGTTATATATATCCCTTCATCAATGCCTGAAACAAGCTCTTCCAAAGACTTAGTGCCCTTTTCAATAAACAGATTTGTTATGCCAACATTTGGTATGCCTTTAAACCCGCCTCTCATCCCATTTCCTGTTGGCGCTTCTTTCATCCTCTTTGCAGTATATACATTATGCAGATAGCCTTTTAACACACCCTTTTCAACTAATGCCTTTTTCTGAACAGGCACACCCTCACCGTCAAATACAGAAGAGCCGGCCATCCCGTCTATCAGACCATCATCAATTATACTCACTAATTCAGAGAATAACCTTTCTCCCTTTTTGTCCTTTAATAACGATTTATTTTTTAATACCGAGTCTGCGGAAAAACTGCCCGCAAGAACGCCAAGAAATTCAGAGGCAACATTGTCTGATAGTATTACAGGGGTTTTGCAAGATGATATCTTTTGCGCGCCGAGCTGGTCTACTGCCCTTTTTCCAGCAGTTTCTGCAACCTCTTTTATATTTAGGTTGTTATAAAATCTATGGCTTGCATAGTCCCATGCCATCTGTGCCTCGCCCTTATCCTCTGCAACAACCATTATGCTTGCAGAGCAGCTTGTACTCTTTTGATGCAGGTCTATTTCGCGGCTATTAAACAAAAATAATTCAGATACTGAAAAATCCACTGATGCCTTTCTGACCTTTGTAATCCTTTTATCATAGCCTTTTGCAAGCCCTTCCAATTGCCTTGCTTTTTCAATCTTCTCGCTTATTGATGCAGATACCACCTTATCATCAAAGCTATTTACATCCGCATATTTACTGTCGATAAGAGAAGGAAGGGCATTGAAACTATCGCTGTAGGTATTGGCTGCGCTTTTGATTGCCTCTTGAATCAATTTATCCAATGACTTTTTGTCAAAATCTGTTGTGTATGAAAATCCAAGCCTGTTGTCAGAGAACACCCTCAAGCCTATTCCATGTTCATTTGCGCCTTCAAAAGAATCAACATCATTGTCCTTTATCTCAATTGACACGCCTTCAGATAATTGAACATACACCTCAGCTTCATTTGCGCCCATTGCTTTTGCTTTATTCAATATATCAGAAGAGATTTTTTTATAGTCCATATTCAGTCCTTTCGGTAATAAATCACTGAATGCTTTTACATTACCAATATCCAAATGTCAAGCCATATTAACATATGTTTTTTGGCATAAGTGACAATATTTGGCATTATAAGGAGCGTAAATTGTTATATGGTTTTCCCTAATTTTTAGAACTTGTTGAAATATTAGAGAAATTACCTCTTATTTTTCTGGCATAGCAATTGCATATTTCTTGATTATAGAAATTATCATCAATTAAAAGGAGGAGGAACTTATGACCTGTCCAAAGTGTAGCGGTCTGATGGTCTCTGAAAGATTCTCAGACTATTTTTTGATGTTTTATGCATGGAAGTGCCTGAACTGCGGAACAGTTATTGATAATACAATCATAAAGAACAGGCGCAAGAATTCATTTCTTACTCCGAAATTAGTTGCTGTAAAATAAGTCATCCCTGCATCCCTCTCTATAGGCTGGTAATGAAGAACTCATTACCAGCCCTTTTTGTTTTATGCCCCTTGAAATATATATGCAATTCTGCTAATCTACCTAACCTTAATACAAAATTTCAGATTTGAAATTCCAAATCTCAGGAGGCTGTTGAAAAAGTCTTAGCTCACCCTTCGACAAGCTCAGGGTGAACGGAATAGGCATTGAAATAAGAACATTTCTCGTTGAAGGTTTTTCAACAGGCTGTCAGATTATGATTAAAAAGATAATTAAAATATCTGCTATCATCTTTATAATATCCCTTGTCTTCTTAGGCATTGCTGTTTATAAATTTGCCAAGGATATACCTGATGCAAACCTGATTAAAAACTACAGGCCTGACCTTGCAACAGAGGTCTATGATGTCTCAGGAAAGGTCATTGCCCAGTATTTTGATAAAAAGAACAGGATATGGGTTCCACTGTCTGAAATATCAAATTCACTTATAGACGCTGTTATTACAGCAGAGGATGATACCTTTTTTGAGCATACAGGTTTTAATTATAAAGAAATCTGGAATGCCTTTCTTGAAAATTGGGAAAAAGGGAGATTTGTAAGGGGCGGCAGCACAATTACGCAGCAGCTTGCAAAAAATGTTTTCTTATACAAGAAGAAGACTATTGAAAGAAAAACCAAAGAGGTCTTTCTGACATACCAGATTGAAAAACTCATTCCTAAAAAAAGAATCCTTGAGCTCTATCTTAATGAAGTAGAATGGGGGGATGGCTTGTACGGCATAGAGGCTGCATCAAGATTCTATTTTGATAAACATGCATACGAAATAAACCTATCAGAAAGCGCCATACTTGCCTCAATGCTTCCTAATCCGAAATACTTTGACCCTTATAAAAGACTGCCAAGGGTAATTAAAAGGCAGCAGAAAATCCTACAGCTTATGCTTGAAGGGAAAAAGATTACTAAAGATGAATATGAAAAGGCTCTGAACTATAAGCTTATTCTGAGAGAGGAAAAGGCAGAAAAAAGATTCAACATTGAGAACCTAAAATATAAAAATAATAAAGAGACAGCCTGCTATAAACAGTTAATTGAAGAGTATCTGCTTGAAAGATTCGGCGAAGACAGGCTATACAGAGGCGGCTTAAAGATTAAAACAGGTTTTGATATTGAGGTTAATAATACAATCTCAAAGATCATTGCAGAAAATAGCAGCAAGATTGTCAATGTCTTTGTAGCATTGGAAGGTGATATCCTGAAATCAATAATATGCATTAACATTACTGAATCTGAAACAGATAAAATAAGGAAAGAACTTGAATCACTTGGACCGCCATATAATTTTTATAATTATAAGATTATTAATGCGGATGAGATACCTTGGGACGGCTTGATACTTGAGACCCCGGGGAAGCAGGTCTCTTAAAACCTTAAGTATATCCT
>MHEL01000154.1 GCA_001803815.1 Nitrospirae bacterium RBG_19FT_COMBO_42_15
GTCAGATAGAATTCCCGCAGGTATGCTCGCAACTATACCTGTAAAGGCAGAGGCAGCAGCAACCATACCTACACCTGACGGATCAGCGCCAAGATATGTTGTAAAAAGCGACAGTACAGGGCTTTTGGAAATCGTGGAGCTGAAGATGGCAAAAAGGCCTGTTGTGCAGAGCAGTATGAAAGGGCTAAATTTCATCTTTTCATTAAATCTTGAATCTCTCTATGATAATTAAGATACCTTTTAAGTGTTATCTCATTTTTTCCATACCTTTGATGTTCTTTCAGTATCTCCACAAACCGCTTCTCAGCCTGAGATTCGTCGCCTTTTATATCAACTATGCCGTCCATAATTATATCAACAAGCCTGTCTGCATAAATAACAATTCTTTCTTCCAGAGTTTTAAGCGTGTAATCCTTTATTGGCAGCCCGAGCTCCATTGCCTCATCTTCTGTAAGCCCGCCTCGTATGTGTTTTTCCATTATATCAGTAATCTCTTTTTTTAATCCAATCTTTTCCCCAATCTCAGCCCCAATCTTGCCATGCTCAATCTCATGGGTCTTTGCCTTGCCAAGGTCATGAAACAGCGCTCCTCTGCCAATAAGCTCCATATCAACCTTAGCGCCTGTCCTTTGCGCAATCTCTAAAGCCTTTTCAGCCACCTTGATACAATGTTTTATGTCATCTTCTTGAACGCCAGTTTTTCTGAGAAGTTCAATGTCTGTGCTGTGAATTCTGTAATTCATTTTGCCCTCCATATTTGAGAGATTTTTGTCATTCCCGTGAAAACGGGAATCCAGTTTATTTTATATTTCCATATTTGTGCAGCGCCACCATATACTTAATGTGCTGCTGGATTCCTGCTTCCGCAGGAATGACAAGCGAATATATTGCAATAATATTTTTGTCATTGCGAGCCGAAGGCGAAGCAATCTCTTTAGATTACTTAACCCCAAAATACGCCAATGTATCTGAAATTGTCTTTTCAAGGTCATGCTGGATATGGTTGAATTTCGCCTTTATATCATCATGGAGATGCTGAATGTATTCCTGATGCGCCTCTTTGCCGTATTTCTCCTCAATCATCTTTCCATATTCAGAAATCTTTGTTATATCATGCCTCTCAGCCTTTTTTGCAGGGTCTCCGTCAATCCATTCATGAACATCCTTGTACTCCTTTCCGGTCCTTTCCATACTTGTTTTAAGATGGTTTACAATTGGCGGCATTTTTATATCCTCCTTTGTTAAGTTTTTGATGCATAAAGCATCTCAAATAAAGCCATACCCTTTTCTAATGCCTCTGAATCGTCCTTAACTGACTTTCTTAATCCAACCAAAATATCTTCAATCCCTCTTGCCTCTGGGTTTTCGTATTTGCCGTCCTTAATATCAATCTCATGGACAATCTCTGATATTTTTTTAACTGTCTTATCCTTTAAATTAAAAACCTTAATAATGACCTCAAAGGTGCACATGTCTCCTCTATGTGTAAATTCGCCTGCTTTAACATCAAAGGCAACAGCCTTTTTATCTATATCTCCTGTTTCACCCTCATTAATAAATCTGAAAACAGCCTTTTTATCAATAAATCTTTTAATCAGCCATGCGCTTGCCATTCTGTCAACAAATGGTTTTTTACGTGTAACCCATATCTTCCTCTGATAATCTTTTATATTTTTAACAGGCAATAAAACCTCTGCTTTTATAAATTTAACGCCGATGAGCCTTTTAGCCTCCTCTTCAGCAGCCTTTATCTCCTTCTTTAAATCTATTCCTGCTTTTGATGAAAAGAAATCAATCTTGTGTATTTCCTCAAACTCCTTTGATAATTTTTTTGACTGCTCATAGAGCGCCTTGTCATCCTCACGAAGACCCCCTTTTTTTATGCTGTTTATCTTCCTTTCAAGCTCTTCAAGCCCTTTTTTAATATAGCTGTAATCCTGCCCCCTCTGCCGGTTAAAAAGCCCTATGATGTCTTCATTTTTTATTGTTTCAATCTTCTCTACCCTTACAAAATCGCCTCCGCCGTCCAAAGATGCTATTTCAGAAACCAGCCATTGGCAAAGCTCATAATTATCCTCATTATCCGGGAGTATATAAACAGCGCCTTTTAAATGCACTGCGCCTGCCTTTGACAGCCTTCTCCATATCTTCACCCTGCTGCTCACAGGCCTTGAAGGGACGCTGTAGAAGAAGATAAGCCATCTGTTGCTCCTTGTTCTTTTGTAACGCATGTTATTAATGTAACATATGTTACATAATTTGGCAAGAAAAAAAAGCGATTTACCTGTCTGAGGATTTTATATGTTTAAATGATGGGAATAAGAAACGGGATAATTAGAATATTTTTCTTACACCTTCACCACCAGCACAGGGCATGGGGTATGGCCGATGACCTTTTCTGCAACACTTCCCATAAGGAGCCTCTTTAGCCCTGTCCTGCCGTGCGAGCCTGTTACTATAATATTTGCCTTTTGCTCTTTTGCAAGGTCGGTTATTACTTTATATATCTCCCCTTCCCTGACAATGGCCTCTGCCTTTATGCCTGATGCCTCAGCCTGTTTCCTGACAGACTCTGCGTAGCCTTTGGCCTTTTTAACAAGCGCTTCAACAGTCTCCGGGGATTCTGCATAAAACTCTGATGGGACATCTACTATAGAAACAATCTTGAGTTCCCCTCCATATGATTTTGCAAAATCTATTGCCTTTTTTGCAGCAGCCTTGCTGTATTTTGAACCGTCTGTTGCAAGCAAGACCCTCTTCCAACCTATCTTTGCATCCCTCGGCAGAACAAGCACATCCTTCTGGGTATGTCCAATCACCCTTGCAGTAATGCTGCCAACAAGCGCCCTTTCAAAACGGCGCAGGCCCCTCCTGCCCATAACTATTAAATCACACTTTTCAGACCCTGCAAGGTCAGCAATCCTCTCGTAAGGCTCGCCTTCCTCGCATACTGTTTTTATTGACGCCCCCTTTTTCCTTGCCAGCGCAAGGGCGTCTGAAATGGCCTTCTCGTATGGCCTCCTCATAGACTGAAGGACATTACCAACGGCTAATATATCCAGATCCCCAGTATATGAAGGGACAACAGAGGCCACTGTTATCCAGCTCTTTTCATCTGCAGCAAGCTTAAATGACTCGGATAATGCATGCATGCTGGATTCAGAACCGTCTACTGCAACTAATATCTTTTTATATCTTCCCATGTCCAAGCGCCTCCTTTGCCCTTGAAACCACCTCTCGCTCTGCCTTTAACCCCTGCCATATAGCCCGAAGTATAATAAATGCCCCGATTAAGAGGGCAAACGCCATTATAACAAAACTTACAGCCTTTAAGGATTTTACAGCGCCTTCTGTTAATGGCTGTATAAGGTTTAACTGAGACAAATAAACAGGTATCATTAATGCGCGGCTGAACAGGACAATAACCATAATAGCGCCCATGACTAACTTAATCATAAACGGCTTGACATAGGTTGTCCCGATTGCGCCAAGCTGAATGCCAAATAAAGAGCCTGCAAGGATAATCATTGCAAGACGGATGTCAACAAGACCGCTTAAGGCATATTTGAATGAGCCGCCAAGTCCCATTACAAATGCAATCACAAGCTCTGTTGCAGACGCCATCAGGCTCGGAGCGCCTAAGACATATATCATTGAAGGGACGCCCACAAAGCCGCCTACAGCAATTGTTGCTGCAAGCATCCCTGTTGCAAAACCGAGCGGTATGGTAAATAAAACAGAGACCTTCGCATTCAAACTCTTAAAATATACCATTGTCCCGGGAATATTAATAGACTGAATCCATTTTGCAAGCTTCGTAGCCTTTTCCTCTGCATCTGTGTTTCCGGATCTATATGTCTTCCATGCATCCAGCAGAACAAAACCGCCGACAAGGGCAAGCACTAATACAAATGCAGCGCTTACATATAGATTAGAACCTGCATCGCCAAAGGCCTTTTTGATATTCTCCTGAATATGCGCGCCGTATAAGACGCCTGCCTCTGCTGATATGCCCATTATTATACCAAGTTTTACATCCACCTGTCCATACTTGGCGCGTTTTATTGCTCCAATAAGCGCCTTTGGAAACTTGTGGCACATATTGCTTGCAACTGCCACAAGACCAGGAACTCCCAGACTCATCATGGCCGGGGTGAGCACAAATGCGCCACCAGAGCCGATAAAACCGCTTACAAGTCCGCCGATAAACCCAACAATAAAAAGATATAATATATTTATAAGGTCAAGATTTATAAAATTTAAAGCTGCCTCGTGCATCTTACTTCCCCTCCCTTTTCTTCTTTGCCTCTATGCCGAGAATTGTCCAAAAATTACCTGTGAATGTGCCGTGAATAAACGAAAATATAAATGCTGTAATAATAGGCAATATTGCAAACATCCCGCCTTTTCCAAAATAATTGTTAATAACATCCTGATTTGATAGCAGCGCTCCATAAAGGCCTGCTGCTGCAACCCCTAATATTGCGGTCTTGCCATAGGGTTTCTTTTTTTCATAACTATCGGACATACAATCTTTTCCTCCTCATCTTTTTTGATTTTTAAATTTTGAATTTTGAATTTTTATGCCCCGTCTGTCACCACAACAAGCGGGCATTTCAGATTTTTCCATGACTCAGAAAGCCTTCTTTCATTCCCTTTATGCTCAGGCTCAATATCATCTGATGATTCAATGACAACAAAGAGAACCTCATTATTAGAATCTGTATAATCTACAATCTCCTGCCTCAGAGACCCATCCCTTTTCATCAGTCTGTATTGAATCCCCTCTTTTTCAAGCTCTAACTGAAAATCTTTGAGTTTTGAATCTATCTTAGAACCGTCTGATATGAGATACATGATATCAAGCCCAGCCCCAATCCTCTTGCAGGTATTAATGGCATATCTCAAAGCCTTTTTGTCTATCTGACCGTTCTTTACAGCAAATAGTATCCTTCTCTCCTCCTTTAGCATCTGCCTTGCGGTTTCAAGCTCGCCTGCCTCTGCAAAGGTGATTGCAGACATCAAATCCTCTATCTTCTTATTAAGCCTGCTCATTCAAATACCTCGCTGATTTAATTTTATTGAGAGATGGTTCAATGCCATCCTCGTTTGCAACCTCTGAACCTTTTTCCCAGTCCTCTTCCTTCATCATCTGCACTGCAGTTTCAAACTCACCTGCCTCTGCAAAGGCTGCTGCTGTAAAAAGATTTTCAATCCTTTTAAATATTCCCATCATCAGATACCTCCTTTAAGACATATATAATTCATTTTCCGTGCCAGAGAGACATAATCTTCTAACATACTGTTTTATTGAGCTTTTTAAAGAATGACAGCCGCCTTTGAAGATACAATAACTGCTGCAAAATGCAACAGTAGAGTTGGTGAAGGCCTCTGGTTTCCTGCTAAAAGCATGCGGGAATGACCTTTATGGTTACTTTAGTGTTCTTTAACAACCTCTCAGACTTACTGTTGCATTTTAAAATGGAGTTGTTGCTTTTTGCAATAGATAGTGCTAAAATAAAAACATGCCTAACTATCAGTTCAGCATCAGAGGAAAAATCACACTTGGCTATTATGCAATTATAGCCATTATTGTAGGCCTGTCTGTCTTTACCTTTGTTGAACTGCGCTTCTTAGAAAAAAAGATAAGGTTCAGGGAGGCAATCTCTGAATTCTTTGACGCCACCCTTGAAATCAGAAGATTTGAAAAGAATTTCTTCCT
>MHEL01000155.1:0-1644 GCA_001803815.1 Nitrospirae bacterium RBG_19FT_COMBO_42_15
TGGAAAACAATCTCCTTGAACTTGCCAGGAAGAAATATCATCCTCCTGAGATGAAGATTCTGGAGAGGCTTGTATTTTTTCTGGCAAGCAAACCAAACTGCATCTCACACACAATACCTGATTTTTCAAAGGCAATCAACAAAGGCCTCCGCGCTGTTATTGATGAAGCAAAAGAGAAAGGGGCTAAGGCAACTGATGCAGCAAAAAAGGAATTCTATGCTGCTATACCAGAGGCTCTTGAAGGTATTATTGCGTACTCCAAGAATCTTGCAAAAAAGGCAAAGGAGATGGCTGATAATGAGCCAGATCCAACAACTAAAAAAGAGCTCCTTGATATTGCAGAGGTTAATAACAGGGTTCCTGAGCTTCCGGCAAGAAGCTTCCGCGAAGGTCTTACAACAATATGGCTATGCTGGACAGCAATACACCTTGAGAATCCAAATGTAGGTTTGAGCCTCGGCAGGCTTGACCAGATACTCTATGACCTGTATCGTAAGGATATTGATAATAAGGTTATTACTATTGACCAGGCTATTGAGCTTATCTCATGCCTGTGGCTTAAAATAGGCGACCATGTCCCAACTATCCCGGATGCCGGGGAGCAGCTCTTTGGCGGAACAGGTTCAAATCAGGCTATTACTATCGGAGGTGTAGACAAAGAGGGCAAGGATGCAGTAAATGACCTGAGCTATGTAATGCTGAGGGCAACTGAGCTGATGAGGCTCAGGGACCCGAATCTAAATGCAAGATATTATCATGGTATAAACTCTGATAAATATCTGCGAAGGCTTTGTGAGGTTAATGTTAATACAGGCGCAACACCTGCTATCCACAATGACAAGGCTGTTATCCATGCCCTTACCAAAAAAGGGGACAAGCTTGAGCATGCAAGGGATTACGGTGTTATAGGCTGCGTTGAGCCAAACAGCAATGGCAGGCACTATGGCAGCACAGCGTCCATCCTTTTAAACCTGACCTCTGCTCTTGAGCTTGCCTTGTTTAATGGAAGGCATAGGCATACTGGAATGGAATTGGTTATAAGCAAAGAGACAGGAAACCCGGCTGCATTTTCTACATTTGATGAATTCAAAAAGGCATTTGAAGAGCAGGCGCGCTTTCTTATTGATCAATCTACAAAGCTTAACAATATCTTTGGGAGGATACATCAAGAATTCTATCCCACGCCTATTTTGTCAGCGCTCTTTGAAGGACCGATGGATAAAGGCAGGGATATTATTCAGGGCGGAGCTGTAATAAACTCCTCTGCTGCAACCATTATAGGCCTCGCAGATGTGGCTGACTCACTGAGTGCGATTGAGAAGGTTGTTTTTGAGGAAAAGAGCTGCTCATTTGATAAACTCATTGATGCTGTTAATAAAAACTTTGAAGGGTCAGAGGCGCTGCAAAAGAGGCTTATGAATCCTGACAAAACGCCTAAGTATGGCAATGATGACAAGCTTGCTGATGCGAATGTTAAATGGATAGTTAAGACGCTTGACAGGGCGTTTGGAGAAAAGGAGAGCTATCGCGGTAGTAAATACAGGGTCGGCTATTGGACAATGACAAATCACGCAGGCTTTGGAAGGCTGATGAAGGCATTGCCGAGCGGACGCAAGGACCGTGAGAATTTTACAAGCGGCATAA
>MHEL01000155.1:1670-5610 GCA_001803815.1 Nitrospirae bacterium RBG_19FT_COMBO_42_15
CTGACAAAGTCCCTGAATTCTGTTGCAAAGCAGCCTCCGGAATATCTCTCAGGCGGGGTTGCATTGAACCTTAAGTATACGCCAGAGACAGGGGATATGGAGAAGATGTTGGATAATTTTGCAGCCTCTGTTAAAGGATTTGTTGATTATGGTAATGGAAATGGCACTGGCACTGGAGGCATGGAGATACAGTTTAATGTTACAACCCATGACACATTTGTTGACGCTGTAAAACATCCTGAAAAATACCCTGAGCTCCTTGTCAGGGTCTCAGGATACACAGCATATTTTAAGGATTTAAATCCGCAGATGCAGAAAGAGATTATTGACCGCACAGAATATCTGCTTTCAAAGGGAAATTATGTTTATTATGAACCTTTTAATTTATAAAAAACAGGAGGTGAGAACATGCCATTAGATTCAGAAATTGAAAAAATAAAGGATGAGTTTGACGGCAAGGTAACAGATAAATTTCTTGAGCTTTTGCTAAAAGGGATGGAGGGTGCGTTTGCTGCATCTAAGAATAAAATAGTCTCAATATTCACTGACAAATTTAAGGATTATCACAAAAATATAGAGGGGTTTAAAGGCCGCTACCTGTTCAGGACATCTGACAACACTGTTTTAGCCTCTGCTGTCTTTGAAAACGGCGATATGGATGTAAGGGAAGATATAGATGATTGGAATGTGAGGGTAACATTTAAAAACCCCGCTGCCTTGCAGGATTTTCTGTTTTCCCAGAATCAGGATATCCTTGATTCTATACTTGCAAATACTGTTGAAGTTGACGGCAATCTGAACTACATCTACAAGTTTGGATTCATGGCAAGGGACCTTAGAAAAAGGATCGGTCTTTAATAATATGGCTATTTTAAATAAGAGGTTTCCTTTAATAATTGATATTAAGAGGAACAGCCTTGAAGACGGGCCAGGCATCCGCACTGTTGTGTTTTTTAAAGGCTGCCCTTTGCGCTGTGTATTCTGCCACAATCCAGAGACGCAGGAGGCAGGCGCAGAGATAGCCTTTTCACCTAAAGACTGCATCAGATGCGGCAGTTGCAAAGAGGTATGCCCAAAAGAGGCTATTGACCTTGAATCCCGTGAGCATATTATAAGGGATAAATGCAACAAATGCGGAGAGTGTGCTAAGGCCTGTCCTGGCAACGGCCTGAGGGCTATTGGGACTTATCATGAAGTAGAATCACTTGTTGAAATCATTATGCAGGACATCTCATTCTACCGACACTCTAACGGCGGTGTTACCCTTTCCGGCGGTGAATGCACCATGTATCCTGATTATCTTGAGTCATTGCTTCAACAGCTAAAGGCAAACAATATCCATACAGCCCTTGAGACAGCAGGATATTTTGAATATGAGGTATTCAGAAAAAAGATACTCCCATATATTGACCTCATATATTACGACTTTAAAATTGCTGATGTAGATTCCCATGCTGAATTAATCGGATGCTCTAATGAAAGGATTATTAATAACCTCCAGCGCCTCATCAAAGAGAAAGGGGTTGAGGTTCATCCGAGAATCCCTCTAATTCCAGGGATTACTGCAACTCATGAAAATCTTTCTTCCATTGTAAGGCTTCTGTATAAAATGGGCGCAGACAAGGTCTCGCTTTTGCCTTACAACCCAATGGGCATGGAGATGTACGCAAAACTTGGAAGGCAGAAGCCGC
Source organism: Nitrospirae bacterium RBG_19FT_COMBO_42_15 (assembly GCA_001803815.1). Lineage (GTDB taxonomy): Bacteria > Nitrospirota > CAKKRA01 > 9FT-COMBO-42-15 > 9FT-COMBO-42-15 > 9FT-COMBO-42-15. The sequence goes on from MHEL01000155.1 coordinate 3,362, forward strand.
ATCTTCCTGAAAGCTTCATGAAGCCTGATGAAGAAAAAGGGGTTTATGAGATATTCAGAGGAATAATTGAAGAAAGAGAAACTGATTTTAAAAATATTAATTAGGAGGAGCTATGAAGACTAAAGGCTTACAAGAATCTACAGTTACTTTATCTCGCCCCTTTACCCTTATTGAAGGCTGCGATATGAAGAATCCTGTTTTAAGAGGGATAATGGATGAGGATATGAAGGGGATAGATACGCCCCTCAAGCTGATGAAGCGCTATGCAGACATCCTGAACAAGGAGACATCGTATGGTGATATTGATGATAAACTGGATGCCTTGTTTCTTTGCGGCAAGGCTATAGAATCCCTTGACGGCTATTATCACGGCATTACTATAAGCCTCAAGACAGGGATAGAGAGCCATGACATACTTAGTGAGATTGGCAGCAGACTCATCGGTGATAAGATAGATCCATTGCAGATTTTCTATGGCAGACTACTTTCAAAGAGCTCTCCATGGGCTGGAAAAAATTTTAAAGAGCTTAACAAAAAGAAGCTGTCTGAAATGACTGACGGCTTTGAAAAGGGAGAGAAGCCAACATACCTTGGCATAAATTCATTTAGAAAGAATAATAAGGACATTGTAAACAACCTCTCTGGTTATGCCCTTTCCGCTATAATGGATATGGAAGGGGTTCCAGGGCCTGAAATGGAGCAGCGTTCATGGATATATGCTAAAGGCGGGCTCTTCATAGCCAAAAGGCAAGGGTCTGTTGACCCCAATCATCCTGAAAAAGAGGTAATAGCCCTTAACTATCGCTGGAAGAGCCTCGGCAATATGTTTCCAAACAGACTGCTCATTGACGAGATTGTGCAGATTGTAGAAGGGCTTTACTTAGGCAAGCTATTCTATGCCACATCACTCAAATATATTGCTGCAGACTACGATCCCAGCGTCAGCCTGCAGGACTATAAATATCGCAACTTTGGATATTTTCTCCTGATGGATGATACATGGCTCCATGAGAAAAACATGCTCTTTCCTGAACTTGCCTATAAGATGGCGGATAATCTCCCTAAAAAGTTTGGCGCCTTTAATTTCATCAGCTCCCCTGAATGTAAGACAAAGAGCCTTGATGCTGACAAGGGAAGAACAATAATCCACTATTTGCAGGAGCTTTCAAAGGGTGTGGAAGAGGGTACAGAGTCTGAGGAGAAATACTTTAATGAAATGCACAAACTCTTTATGTGCGGCCAGAGGCCTGATGGTATTAAGGGATTCCTGCATGGCGGTGTTGTTGCCTTTAAGAGCAGCGGATTTTTAAATAAACTTGGCAAGAATATCCTTAATGAACTCTGGCCTGCGGTAAGGCCATTTTCACCATGGACAGGCAAGACCTTCACAAGCGCCTCATTAGAAGGCATAAGAAAATATATTGGAAATGATGCAGATTATTATAAAGGTAAGGAGCCTGTTATAATAGGGACAAATACATACAGAAAGGAGCTTGGCCTCAGCCTTCCGGCCACGGCATTTATAGAAAATCTGGATAAGATAGGTATGGTTGTAGAGTATCCTGATGAAAAGGAAAAAGAGGAAGGCATATATGTAAAGAGCTTCTATTTTATTGCATGCAACAACAAGTCTGTCAATCCTGTGTGTAATGGCAAGGAGGTGCTGCAGTTTAACTACAGATGGCCGAAATTCCATACAATGCTGCCAGACAATCTTTGTATAGACGAGCTCGTCTGCATAGCAGAGGGTCTTTATCTCGGCCAGCTTCTGTATTCTACCGAGCCGAAAATAGAATATAGCCCTGAAAACGACCCGTCAATCTACAAATACGAAAACTTCGGCTACTTTATGCTCATGGATGATGAATGGTATGCTGTTAAGGAGTTTATAAGATTTGATACAGAGAAGTGAGGGGCGGTAATAGTATGTTTTATTTTGCCTGATAAATTCTAAATGGCAATAATAAAATATTATTGAAAGGAGCAGTTTATGGATATAGAATTTCATTATTACATAACCAATATCATTGCCCTTAGGGCGGGGTTCAGTCCAGAGGATGCGTATATATTAGCGTATTCTTCGCAATATGTGGATGATAACAACACGATATTTGAAATCAACAGCAACGGCGACGGCGAATACGGAAATTACATAAGCCAGACCATGAACATTTTAAAGCCTGAAAAAGAGTTTTACATGCGCATCTACCCTGTCTTCCATTTTTTCCCTGGACATGAAAAAAATATAA
>MHEL01000156.1:0-1231 GCA_001803815.1 Nitrospirae bacterium RBG_19FT_COMBO_42_15
TTAGATAAATATAGAGGACAAAATATAATTTTTAAGTGGAACACCCATATTAAGACGGGTGTTCTTTTTTTTATACTTATTTCGCTTGGCGCCATTATCGGCTTTCTTATAAATAAATACACTTTGGAAAGGCCTTTCTTTGACTCTGGCCCACACGCATATTTAGGAATGATTATCTTACTCCTCTTTGCCATGGGTGTTGGAATGGGCTATAGATTATCAAATGGTCATGGCGCAGACAACCTTCCCAAGATACACATGCTTGTAAACTACTCTGGTATCGGTTTGATATTACTTCAGATACTCCTTGGCATAAGCCTTTTGATTGAAGTATTGGGCTATTGACCTTGACATATCATAAAATTGAGTTATATTTAGATATAGCTTCTCGAAAAAACCTATGAAAAATCAACAAAAAAAAACCGTAAAATTCCGTAAAAAAAATATTCTGCCGCAGTTTAAGCTCCCTAATAACATTTTAAGCAAAGATATCATGGAATACAACAACCTTATTCTGCAGTCCCTTCCCAGCGGTGTAATGGTTATAAACATGGATGGCTTGGTTACATTCTGCAATACCTCAGCAGACAGCATACTCGGCATAGACTATATGAAGGAAAAAGATAAAAGTTATGCAATTGTTCTTAAGGAAAACAGCCATGTTGCCCAGCTAATCAAAAACGGGTTAAATGGGGAGACGTATTTCAGAAAGCAGATACAGATTAAGGCGGCTGGAAATTTTAAATGGATAGGTATAAGCACTACAATACTTTACGATCCTAAGGCAACTCCAATTGGTGTTATTGCAGTCTTTTCTGATATCACAGATGTAAAGGAACTTGAGGCAGATATAAAGCTGAAGGAGAGGCTTGCTGCTATTGGAGAGCTTTCTGCTGGCATTGCCCATGAGATACGCAACCCGCTTAGCGCTATTGGAGGATATTCAGAGCTTCTTAAAAAAGGGTTGTCAGAGGATGAAATAGCATCAGCAGTAGACGGAATTATCAAGGAGACAAAAAATCTTAACCGAATTGTTACAAACTTTTTATCTTTTGTAAGAAAGCCTCAGCCTGTATTCACTGAGACAGATATAAATACATTAATCAAGGAAATAATATCAATGGTCTCCTTTGATAAAAATGCCGAGAGAATAAATTTTAATATTAAGGCATTAAAGCCCCTGCCGGCTATTGAGGCTGATCCATTTGAATTAAAGATGGCGTTTTCAAAT
>MHEL01000156.1:1312-5675 GCA_001803815.1 Nitrospirae bacterium RBG_19FT_COMBO_42_15
GGAGGCATTCCAAAGGAGATTGGAGACAGAATATTTAATCCATTCTTTACAACAAAAGAGCAGGGTACTGGGCTCGGTTTGGCAATTGCGCATAAAATTATTGAGGCACATGACGGCAAGATAGAATTTAAAACCATGCATGGAAAGGGAACAACCTTTATTATAAGGCTGCCGATAAGAAGGTAGTTAAAGTATAGGGTATAGGGTGTAGGGTGTAGGGTAAGAATATTATGAGCAGGATATTAGTTGTTGAAGATAATATTGGCATTAGGAATGTCCTTGAAAAGACCCTTAAGATGAAAGGGTATGATGTCTTTTCAGTCGGCACAGGAGAGAATGCTGTCAGATTATTTACATCTGACATATTTGACCTTGTAATTACTGACCTCAGGCTGCCAAAGATGGACGGCCTTGAGGTGTTGAAAAAGGTTAAAAAGATTTCGTCAACAACCATAGTAATTATTATGACAGCCTACGGCACTATTGAGAATGCTATTGAGGCTATGAAATCAGGCGCGTATGATTACATCCTTAAGCCTTTTTCTCTTGAAGAGATAGAGATAAAGGTAGAAAAGGCGCTCTCGCAGCAAAGGATATCTAATGAAAATATAATACTCAAGGAGGAGATTAAGAGCAGATTCGGCTGGATTACAGGCAAGAGCCAGAAGGCACAGAAGGTATATAAGTTTATAAAAAAGGTGTCAGACAGGCCAACACCTGTTCTTATATTGGGAGAGAGCGGCACAGGCAAGGAGCTTGTTGCAAGGGAGATACATGAAAACTCAAGCAGAAGAAATTTTCCATTCGTTGCAGTGAACTGCGCAGCGCTTGCAGAGGGCGTTTTGGAAAGCGAGCTCTTTGGACATGAAAGAGGCGCATTTACAGGCGCCCATGCGCAGAAAAAGGGGAGGTTTGAGATTGCAGACAAAGGGACGCTATTTTTAGATGAAATAGGCGACCTTCCATTAAATACACAGGTAAAACTACTGAGGTTTTTGCAGGAAAAGAGTTTTGAAAGGGTTGGCGGCACAAATACATTAAAGGTGGATGCGAGGATAATTGCTGCAACAAATAAGGATTTAAAAGAGGCGATTAAAAATAAGAGCTTTAGAGAAGACCTTTTTTACAGGCTTAATGTAATTACCATGACCTTGCCCCCCTTGAGAGAGAGGCGAGAGGATATCCCTGAGCTAATAGACCACTTCTGGTCAAGATATACAAAGGAGCTGCATAAGGATATGGCTATCACGCCGGAGGTAAAGGATATATTGTATTCCTATGACTGGCCGGGTAACATAAGGGAATTAGAAAATGCAATTGAGAGGATAATAGTCTTGTCAGAGGATAAGGTTGTTAGTATTGATGACCTGCCAATGGAGTTAAGGGAAGGGATATCGGATATTATTCCAAAGGCATTGCCTGATAATATCGGATTTACAGAGCGTGTTGAATATTTTGAAAGGGACATAATCAAACAGGCATTAGAGAAATGCAGCTATAATCAAATTAAGACATCAGAGAGGCTGAAGTTAAACAGGGGCACGCTCCAGTATAAGATGAAGAAATATAACCTCTACTGCAAAAAAATCAGCACTAAGTCCTGATTCTCTGCTGAAAATCCAGCAGTTTCCTTTTCTTAAAACTAACCCGTATAATCATTTCATTAATAATTTCAAGCAATTAAGAATAATAATTGTCTAAATCTTTATTGGCACAGAAGTTGCTTATAATTATAAGATATGTTAGGTATATAACATACATGGGTTGAAAACTGCCTTTTTTGACAAAATGAAAAAATAGGCTATACTTAATAATATGATACGAAAGGAGGTGAGCTTAATGTATAAGATCTTAATAGTTACTCTGATAGCGTTTTTTGCCATGAGCAATACACTCTATGCAGAAAATCCTGTTGTCCCTGACGGCTTAAGCGGGGCAAAGGTTATTAATGCTGATGAGTGTAAGAAATTGATGAACAGCAATGGTAAGGTATTTGATGTAAGGAATGAACTTGAATATGGTGAAGGCCATTTACCCGGCGCAGTAATGCTTCCGTATAAAGAAAAGAGCGACAAGGCTGCTAATTTTGATGCGAGTGTTGATAAATTTGACATAGGCAAGCTTCCGTCTGACAAATCAGCGCCTGTTATCTTTTACTGCAATGGCGATAGATGCTGGAAATCCTATAAATCCTCTGTTGTTGCCATAAAGGCAGGCCATAAGAATGTAAACTGGTTCAGGGGCGGGTTTCCTGAATGGAAGGAAAAAGGGTATCCGGTTGAGAAGTGATGTCTGTTTGCAGAGGCGCGGCATGTCTGCTGATGGGCAGGTATGCCATGCCCCTGCCTGTCTGCCGACAGGCAGGCAGGGGTTAAATTTGAAACGGGGTTAAAGAAAATGGAATTTTTAAAAAAGGGTGGTCTCAAATCAATCCTTATAGCAATTATAGCTCTCCAATTTGTCTTGCTAATACTTGTTTCACGCTGGAGCTTTTCAAAGATTGAAAATTATATAGAAGCTGAAGCAAATAGGAATCTCTCAGGCCTTATTATAAAGGCCCTTGAAAATAACAAGAAATGGTCTCAAGGCCTTTTAGAGACCATTTCAAATATCAGTTACATCCAGAATAATTTTGGCGACAGGGACGAGCTTTATGACTATTCATATCCCATCCTTAACAGATTCAGCAAGGACGGCTTGAGTATTTTAAATTTCTATACAACTGATGGAAGGCTCTATTTAAAGGCAGGCAGCCCAAAAGACACGCAGATGGACAACAGGGAGATAGCTCTGGTTGCCAACAGGGAGGATAAGGTTGTATTTGGAGTTGATGAGGAAAAGGGGAAGGTCTACTCATTTATTGCAGCGCCGATTTATTCAAAAGGGAAGAAGCTTGGAATTATAGAATTAGGTGTAAATACAAAACTGCTTTTATCAGAGGTAAAGTCTATTCTTGACGCAGAGACAGGAATAATATTAGGTAAAGATGTGATTGAGGCTACAGATGAAGTGGTAAAGGAGGCCGCAGGAAAGAAAGAGATTAGTAAGGACGGCAAAAGGTTTGAGATATATCTATCAGATGTAAATGAAAAGAAGAACATAAACATAATTGCTTTAAAGGATGTTACATTATTAAGAAAGACCCTCTTTCGTTCAGAGCTTTTTATTGCCGCATTAGGCCTTGTTTCTGTTGTCGCATTTTCCATTGTTATTATAAAGATATTAAATCCTCTGGCAAATATTATAGGCGCATTAAAGGAGATGGAGAACGGCGACTTAAGAAAAGATGTTGAGGCTTCAACTATAAAAGAGCTTGCAACAGGCATCAATGGCTTCATATACAGCCTCCGCACAATTATAAAGAAGATTCAGGATGTGTCTGAGTCTGTTGTTTCCGTTGCAGTTCAGATGAATACAAATACAGATAAGCTCTCAAAAGGGGCAAAGGCTCAGGCGGAATCAACTGAGTCTACATCTGCATCCATTAATCAGATGAATACATCTATAAAGGGCGTGGCAGATTCTGCAGAGGGGCTTTCACAGTCAGCGGATGAATCTTCCGCGTCTATTTTAGAAATGACAGCTTCTATAAATCAGATTGCCCAGAGCACAGATTCATTATCCAGTGCAGTTGAGAACACATCATCTGCAATATCAGAGATGTCAGCCTCAATAAGGCAGATCAGCGAGAATGTTGATGTTTTATCATCAGCATCAGAGCAGACAGCCTCTGCAGTTAATGAGATTGCAACAACTATAAAAAGCGTTGAAGGAAGTGTCAATGAATCAACAATGCTCTCGGAAAAGGTAAAAAGGGATGCATCTGATCTCGGTATAAAGGCTATTGAGAAGACTGTAGGCGGTATGAATAAGATAAAGGAATCAGTGGCAGCTACAAGCGTTATTATAAACAAGCTTGGAGAGAGGTCGCAGCAGATAGGGAAGATATTAACTGTTATAGATGATGTAACAGACCAGACAAACCTTTTGGCTTTAAACGCAGCTATTATCGCAGCTCAGGCAGGAGAGCACGGCAGAGGGTTTGCAGTGGTTGCGGATGAGATAAAGGATTTGGCAGAAAGAACATCCGCATCTACAAAAGAGATAGCCCAGATGATAGAGTCAATACAAAAAGAGGTTGAACATGCGGTTACTGCTATGGAAGGCAGTTCTGAGAATGTTATTGAGGGTATGAATCTTTCAAAGGATGCCGGCAGCGCATTAAGCAAGATACTTGAGAGCGCTGATAAATCTGCACAGATGTCAAAAGAGATTGAAAATGCAACCAAAGAGCAGTCAAGAGGCCTTCATCAGGTTAATGAGTCTGTTCAGAGGATAACAAATATGGTAAGGGAAATCGCGC
>MHEL01000156.1:5681-27398 GCA_001803815.1 Nitrospirae bacterium RBG_19FT_COMBO_42_15
CTCAGGAGCAGAAAAAAGGCTCTGATCAGATAATCAGTTCAGTTGAAAAGATGAGGGATATATCAAGGCAGGTGCGCCAGGCTACAATAGAGCAGACAAAGGGGAGCAAGCAGATTAATGATGCAGTTGAGAATGTTAATCACAAGGTGCACTCAATTGTGAAGGCAACTAAAGAGCAGAAGACAGGGAGCGAGCAGATAGTTCATTCAGTAGAGAAAATCAGGGAGATAACACAGCAGAATCTTGATTCATTTACAGATATAAAACATACTATTGACACCCTTGTTGACCAGGCAGACCTTTTAAAGGCAGAGGTGAGGAGGTTTGTAATATAAGAAAAAGCACGAAATCCTAATATCTAAATTCTAAACAAGCACGAATGATCAAATTATAAGACTTAAAACAGTTTAGAATATTAGGATTTAGAATTTTGGATTTGTTTAGAGTTTGGTGCTTAGGATTTAGGATTTTGTAAAAAATTATTAGATAACCTTCCCCACAATATCATACTCATGTGCCTCTGTAATCTCAACATTAACAAAATCACCAGATTTTAGCGCAGGATAATGTTCGTCCATATTAGTAGGGCAGACACGGGGGTCTGCCCCTACATCATTTATATACACAACACCGTCTACCTCCGGCGCCTGGCCGTAGTAGCGGCCGTCAATAAGAAGTTCGGTTTCATTTGATAATCCGTTAATCAGCGCCTTTAGTGTTTTACCGATCAATTCTCTGTTTTTGCTTAATGATATCCCTGATTGAAGCCTCATTATCTCGTTTCTTCTCCTGTCTTTTATCTTTTGTGTTATCTGGTTTTTATATTTTGATGCAGGGGTACCCTCTTCTTTTGAATATGCAAAGACGCCGAGCCTGTGAAATTCCGCCTCTTTAACAAAATCATATAGCTTTTTAAATTGTGCCTCTGTTTCTCCTGGAAAACCGGCTATTAAAGATGTTCTTAACACAATATCCGGAATCCTGCGCCGCAGCTTCTCTATAAGGCTTTTTATCTGTTTTTCAGTGCTGCTCCTTTTCATGCTCTTTAATATATCATCATCAATATGCTGGATAGGGATGTCAATGTAATTGCATATCTTATCCTCACCGGCAATAATATCTATCAATTCATCATTAAAGTGCTCAGGGTATGTATATAATAATCGTATCCAGAATTGATTATTTATTTTAACAAGTTCTTTCAGAAGTTCTGCTAATCCCCTCTTTTTATAGATATCTAAGCCATAGTCAGTGGTATCCTGCGCTACTATGTTTATCTCCTTTACACCGTTTGATACAAACTGTTTCACTTCATTAATGATAGACTCAATTTCTCTGCTCTTATAACTGCCCCGTATTGATGGTATTGTGCAGTATGAGCATCTGTTATTGCACCCCTCTGCAATCTTTACATAGGCATAATGCTGCGGGTTTATCAGGATGCGGGAGGAGGGTTCCTGCACTTGTAGGGGCGAACCTATGCTGTCTTTCGCTACTCCGTAGTTGGGAGGGCAGACACTGGGGTCTGCCCCTACATTGTCAATTAATCTCCTGCATACCTCAGCAATTTTTTCTATCTCAGATATACCGATGAATGCATCTACCTCTGGCAGTTCCTTTATTAATTCTTCTTTGTATCTTTCGCTAAGGCAGCCAGCTACAATCAACGCCTTGCAGCTTCCATTCTCTTTCAATCGCACTGCTTCAATTATCCTTTCAACAGACTCTTCTTTGGCGTCATTAATAAAACCGCAGGTATTAACAATAGCTATCTCTGCCTCACTCTCTTTATTGGTAATGGTAAAACCTGCCTTTGTAAGATATCCGAGCATAATCTCTGCGTCTACCTGATTTTTAGGGCATCCAAGACTTATTAATCCTACCTTTTTCATAACAAATTATTTTAACACAATTATCCACAGATTGTAAGACCCACAGCTGTTCATTATTGAACAGTTAAGCGCATTTAATGTCATTTTAAATATTTTTATTCTGAGACAGTCTCATAACATCTTGTAAAGATAGGTATTTATTATTATACCTCTGGTATGAAAATTGCTACTATATAAAGATTTAGGCATATTTATACATGGCCGTTTATTCTGATAATCGGTATTGCTCATACAGGAACGAATAAGGATATTGTATATAATGTCCCTATTCTAATTCAATAGCTATGAAAAATAATCATACAATTGAGCAGTGTAAAAGATATGCATCAGGCCTGCACAGACTACAGAATCTCTGCACCTCCATAAATAAGGAAAATCTGAAAGATGCCTTGCCAATGATTACAAAAGGGATTGCAAGGCTTATTAATGCTGAAACTACAGCAGCCTGCATAATTGACGGCGATAAATTAGAATTACTTTCATGTTATGGCAGGCAGGCAAAGGCGATATCAGTTCAGAACATTAATATAAAAAACAGCGCCTGTTCATGGATACTTAAAAATAAAAAGCCTATACTCATAGACAATCCATTAAGAAACAAAAGGATTTTAAAAAATTTTACTAATAATATCAGGATTGACTCATTTATTGGAGTTCCCCTATTCTCAGAGAAGGGTATTTTAGGAATTATATTTGCCTTTAACAAGAAGAACAGAGACCTCTTTACAAAACAGGATATTGATTTTCTAAATATATTTTCAACTGTAGTGTCTCCTTTGATAGAAAATATAAGATTAAATGAGAGGCAGAGCCAGATACAAAAGGAGCTTTCTGCCTTGCAATCCATTATAGATACATCATTTGTAAATAAGGACATTGAAACCTTATTGTATTCCCTTATCCAAAAGGTAGTAAGGGCAATGGCAATAGACTCAGGAGAGATATATCTATTTGACGAGGATGGAAGCATTACCTTTAGAACATCATATAATATGCCTGAAGAGGTGCTTGAACAATATAAAGAGAGGATGCAAAAAGAGATAATCAGGGAGGTCATTAAGAGGGAAGGACCGTTTATTTCTTATGCAAAGGATAAGCCTATACTTACAAGCGAGCATATAATGTCATATCATGTAATGTCTATTTTGGCTGCGCCTTTAAGGATTAAAAAGAAGGTTATGGGCATCCTGCATATAGACAGCTTGTCTTCGCGCATCTTCTCCCCTTATGAGGTTCATCTATTAGAGATACTATCAGAGAGGATAGCGCTGGCAATTGAAAATGTACAGCTCTTTGCTGCGCTCAATGAGGAGGTAGATGTATCTACGACACTCCTGCAGACTGCCGAACTTATAAGCAATCACACCTCTGCTAATCAGTTATTAAAGCGAATTGTTAATATTATGCCATGGCTCATTAACTGTGATTTTTCCTGCGCTCATCTCTGGAGTGAAAAGGATTGCGCATTTATTTCTGCTGAGATAAGTCTGACACACGATTCATTGATTAAATATTTTAAGCAGCTTTTTATAAGGGCTGGTATAGACATAATTGTCGATAAGATATTTAATACAAGAAACTCTATAATTATAGAAGATGTTCCCGGTTCCGGACTCCTTCCAAAAGAATTTATTGATATCTTTAACATAAAATCGCTTTTAATTGTACCCTTTGTGAGCAGGGGTTCTGTGATGGGATTTATGAGCATAGCCTTTGCGCAGGCTGCCCACACCTTTGCAACAAAGGAGATTGCAATTGCAAGGGGTATTGCAAATCAGGTTGCAGTTGTCCTTGAAAATATGAAGCTGAATGAAGAGATAAAAGAATCGGAGGAAAAATACAGGACATTAGTGGAGAATGCTACTGATGCGATTACATGCATTGATTTAAACGGTATTGTAATAAGCTGGAACAGCGCTGCTGAAAAATTGTATGGCTATTTGAAAGAAGAGGTTATGGATAAAAAGATTCCCATTATTCCTGAAGGCAAGGGGTCTGAGCTGCCCATGTTCTTTGAGAGTGTAATAAAAGGAAACATTATCTCTAATTTTGAAACCAAGAGGATGCGGAAGGATGGCAGCCTGATAGATGTCAGCCTTACAATATCGCCTGTAAAGGATGAGGCAGGAGAGATAATAGGATTTTCAAGCATTTCACGTGATACAACTGAGAAGAAACATCTTGAAGAAAAGAGGGCGCAGTTAGAAAAAGGGGCTGCAGCAATAGAGCTTGCTGGCGCAGCAGCGCATGAAATCAACCAGCCCCTGACATCTATTATAGCGAGGACCGACCTTCTTATGTCAGACATGCAAAAAGGCGATCCCCTTTACAGGTCAATAAAGGTTATATCTGATGAGGCAAAGAGGGCAGCCTCTCTTGTTCAGCAGATTGGAAATATTATACGATATAAAACAAAATCATCCGTTGAAAAGGAAAAGATAATGAATATTGAAGGGACTGTAAAAGATGATTCAAAATAATGCGTATTTATTGAAAAAAGAATATATTTCAGCGGAAAAAGGCGGAATTGAGCGCATATTAGTTGTTGATGACGAGGAGAATATTGCTGAGGTTGTGTCTTTATTCTTAAAGTCAAAGGGCTACTTTGTCAGCACTGCTAAAAATGGTGAAGATGCATTAAAGATATTAAAGGAAGACTATTATGACCTTGTTATATCAGATATCAGGATGCCTAAGATGGATGGCCTTGCACTGCTAAAAGAGATTAATAAATTAAAGGGCAATATTATTACAATAATGCTGACAGGCTTTGCCACAATTGATACTGCTGTTGATGCAATGAAATCAGGCGCATTTGACTATGTAGTCAAGCCTTTTAGCGTCAATGAAATCATGCATGTGGTTGAACGGGCTGATGAAAGGTTCAAAGAGATGATAGAAGGCATTCAGCTAAAAGAGACCACATCCCTTTATGATATGAGCGAGGCGATAAGCTCAGGCTCTAATCTTAATGAAATTTTCAGGATCGGAATAAATGCAATATCAAGGGAGGTGGATGCAGATGCCATCGCCCTGTATCTTAAAAATGAAAAAAACAGGTTATTTGAATTAAAGATACGAGGTTTTAAATCAAAGAATGAAAAATGGTCAGAAGGCTTTATCAAATCTATAGATGAAAATTCTGTCAATAAATTCTTCAAGGATAACAGGGCAGTGCTCATGCATGGTAAAGATATTTTAATGCCAGAGATATTTATTGAGAGAAGGAGCAGCCTTGTCTCAATTATTGCAGTTCCTTTAAAAATAAATAATAAGATAATAGGCGTATTAAATGCCTATTCATTTAAGAGAGGGCACATCTTCACTGAAGGGCAGAAAAAGTCCCTGCTAATATTCAGCAACAGTATTGCTGCAGCGGTTGAGACTACAAGGCTTTACGATAATCTGCAGCAGACATTTAAGGAGACGATGCTCGGTCTGGCAGCAGCTTTGGAGGCAAGAGATAAATATACCAAAGGCCATTCTTACAAGGTCTGCGAGTATTCACAGATTATTGCGGAAGGGCTTGGACTTGCCCAGAACGAAATAAGCCTGATATGCCAGGCAGCAAAACTCCATGATATAGGCAAGATAGGCATTGACAACTCCGCCTTAAACAAGCCTGAAAAACTAAATAAGGATGAGCACGATAAGTTTAAAAGCCATATTACTATTGGAAAACAGATTATCCAGCCGATAAGCTTTCTTTCTGAGGCTATCCCTTTAATTTATTATCACCATGAGTTTTTTAACGGCTCTGGCTATCCTGAAGGAAAAAAGGGAGATGAGATTCCTCTCGGCGCGAGGATATTGCAGGTTGCGGATGCCTTTGACGCTATGACATCTGACAGGCCTTATAGAAAGGCATTATCTCATGAGGCTGCAATATCTGAATTAAAAAAATTTTCCGGGACTCAGTTTGACCCCGTAGTTACAGAGGTTTTTATAAAAGAGATTGAAAAGAGGAAATCAGTATAATTATTTTCCATTTTTGTTTACCAGCTTAAACCATATATAGATATATTGAGCGCCTGAAGCAATAGTAAAACCTATCATTATCCACATTATGGGCTGGAGGGTGTTTATATTTTTCCCAATTACTGTAAATAATAATAAAAGGACTATATAAAGTATCTGAAAGAGCGTAGTCGCCTTTCCTGTAAATGACGGCGATACATTGAGCTCATCCTGAAAGAGGATAAGCATTAAGGCGCCTATAATAATAATAATGTCCCTGCTTATTACAAAAATGCTTACCCATACAGGTATCATATGCATTACTGCTAAGGTAACGAATGATGCTGTAAGTAGAAGTTTATCCGCCATTGGGTCTAAAAATGTCCCTAATTTTGTCTTCTGCTTTGAGCTTCTCGCAATAAAACCATCAAGTCCGTCTGATATCCCTGCAAGCAGAAATACAGCAAAGGCATAGCCGTAATATTTATATACAAGAAAGTTGACAAAGAACGGGATCATCAGGATTCTGCTAAGTGTTATAAAATTTGGAAGATTATACATTGCCCTCTTTAGCCTTAATTGAACAGGTCTTATAAGACTTATTTATAATTCTTAAAAAGATACCTTTCAAAGAATTTATTATAAGCTGTCCAGTTTTCTCTTTCATTTTCATCTTCATCAATAGATCTTCTGAACATATCTACCTTTGCATTCATCTCATCCATATGATAAAGCATTATTGCCTCAAGTATCTTCGGCCTTTTAGGCGAGCCGTATTCGTAATGACCGTGATGGCTTAGTATCATGTGCTTTAACAGCATCTCAAGTTTGTGCGGAAATCCTTCAATCGTTCTTATCTTTTCTGTAATCATTTCAACGCCAATAGTAATATGCCCTATCAGGCCGCCCTCATCTGTATAAGCAAATGCCTTAGAATATCTCAGCTCATATACCTTGCCGATATCATGCAGAATAGCGCCTGCTATTAACAGGTCTGGATTGATTTCAGGATAATATTTCGTTACATCCTCGCAAAGGCTTGCCACCTCAAGGGTGTGCTGAAGCAGACCGCCTATATATGCGTGGTGATTGCTTTTTGCTGCCGGCGCTGTTTTAAAGAGATCTATAAATTCAGTGTCTTCATAAAATAAACTCAAGAGTTTTGTTAGATGTATGTCCTTTATTCTATCTATCTTTTCCTTAAGCTCCCTTATCATCTCCTCCGGGCTTTTATCAGATGTTTGCAAATAGTCAGCTATATTAACCTCAGAGTCCTCAATCCTTTCTATCTGTTTTATCTGTATCTGTTTTACACCCTGATAATTTATCACCTTTCCCTTAACCTTTACAAAGTCCTCTTTCTTAAATATCTTATTATATGTATCTGCCTCATCCCAGAGCTTTGCATCAATCTCGCCTGTTTTGTCAACAAACCTTACAGATAAATAATTAGAGCCGTTCTTTGCAGTATTAAGCCTCTTATCTTTTGTAAGGAATATATTTTCTATCAGATCGCCTTCTTTTATCTCTTTTATCTTCATAAAATAATATATATATATGTCCTATAAGACTTATAGTACATATTCTCAGTGTTTTCTGGATTATATGTCATTATAACTTATGTGTCAATAATAAGAAGGATTGAAAAGTTAGTAACAAGGTTAAATATGAATTTTATTTCTCATTATGAGCATTCTTGCGATATGAGGTTATCTTGCAGTTGCCTAATGGTATTACCTTTGTAATATCAATAGTTATGTAATTTTCCCCAGAAAATGTGAACAACCTGTGGATAAGTTATATCTGGTTATTTGGGTAGTGGCTAAAATCCAGTTCACACAGCAGATTGCCTATTTATTAGGCATATAAATTTCTTTTCTTATCAAATGGTTAAATAAAAATAGCATTTAAAATAATAATGAATATATATCTTTGCTTTATTCTATTATTTATCCCCAAGATATTGTTTGCAATAAAAGAAAATACAACAAGTAGTGGAATCTTAATAGATTGACAAATAGATTATTATTATAATACAATTAAAAAATCAGCGCAGGATAAAATATGATTCAAAGCATGACAGGATATGCAAGAAGCGAGTGTAAGGATAAAGGCAGGGTATTTGTCTTAGAGATACGTTCAGTTAACCACAAATACTGTGACATCTCCATAAAACTTCCAAAGACACTTCTCGGCTTAGAAGGCATGATAAAAAAGACTGTTCAGGAGAAATTTTCGCGCGGTAAATTTGATGTATTGGTGTCAAGGAACGGCTCTGATGATTATACAAGGAGGCTTGTGCTTGATGAGGAGCTTGTAAGCCAGTATTTTAATATACTTCAGGGATTAAAGACAAAATTCGGCTTAAAGGGTGACATAGATATTAATCTATTGGCAGGGTTTTCTGATTTAATTAAAGTTGCAGAGATAGAAGATGACCAGAAGGAGATTGAGAAGGTTTTAAGATTGCTTCTTCATCGGGCAATGGATTCCCTGATAAAGGCTCGGATGGAAGAAGGGAAGGCGCTGTGTAATGATATTGTAAAAAGGATAAGGATAGTTGCATCTGCAATTAATAGAGTGGATAAAATTGCCACTAAGGTGCTTTCAGCGTATCATAAAAGATTAGAGGAAAGGGTCAGCAGTCTGAATAGGTCATTAAAAATAGAGCCGGCAAGACTCGCGCAGGAGGTTGCATTGATAGCTGAGAGATGTGATATAACAGAGGAGATAGTCAGGTTTAGAAGCCACATAAAACAGTTTAATAAACTGCTGAAAGAGGATAAAGGCGTTGGAAGACGGCTGGATTTTCTGCTTCAGGAGATGAACAGGGAGATAAATACAGTAGGTTCAAAGGCAAACGATGCAGAGATATCCATTGAGGTAGTAAACATAAAGAATGAACTTGAAAAGGTAAGAGAGCAGGTTCAAAATATAGAATAAGCCTTTTACTTTGCTGTATATAATGATATGGTAAAATTTGTCAATATAGGTTTTGGCAATATTATTGCAGCATCAAGGATAGTGGCAATCCTTTCACCGTCCTCTGCTCCAATGAAGCGGCTGAAGGATGAGGCGCTGAAGCTTGGAAAGCTGATTGATGCTACACAGGGAAGGAAGACAAGGGCTATTATAATAACTGACAGCGACCATATAATCCTTTCAGGGGTTCAGGTAGAGACAATTGCACAGAGGATTAACTCTGCTTCCTCAGGCATTGCCTCAACAGAGAAGGATTCAGTCCATGTATCAGAAAAAGATGTGTCAGGAGAGGAGATATGAGCCAAAGAGGGCTCCTTATTGTAGTATCTGCGCCATCAGGCGCTGGCAAGACAACACTTTGCAAAGAAATTTCAAGGGTACTTCCGAATCTGCAGCATTCTGTTTCCTATACAACCCGTAAGCCGAGGCCCAATGAGAAAGATGGCGAGCACTATTTTTTTGTAACTCAGGAGAAGTTCAGCAAGATGATTAAAGACAAGGAATTTGCTGAATGGGCTCTTGTCCACAGTAATTTATACGGGACATCAAAAAAACAGCTGTCTGAAATGAAGAACAGGGGAATAGATGTTATACTGGATATAGATTCGCAGGGTGCAATGCAGATTAAAGATAACTGGAAGGGCGGTATATTTATTTATATCCTGCCGCCATCTTTTGATGATCTGAAAAGAAGGCTTACGGAGAGGAATTCTGATGCGACAAATGAGATAGAAAAGCGCCTTGAAAACGCAAAAAAAGAAATTCCTCAATATAAAATGTATAATTATGTTATAATAAATGATAAGTTTGAAAAGGCATTAGAAGATTTGAAATCAATTATAACAGCAGAGAGGCTCAAGATAGAGAAATTCAATCCTGATATGATAACAAAAAAATTTAATATATAGGAGGTTTAGTTTATGGATATCGTTTCATTGCCAGTAGAATTTAAGAAGGATAACAGTATCAACCGCTTCAGATTGGTTAATCTTGCAATACTGAGGGCAAAGGAGTTAATAGAAGGCAGCGCCTCTGTAATAAATACAAAATATAAAAAGGAGACAACAACTGCATTGGATGAGATTGTCTCCGCTGATTTTGAGCTTCTCACCGGAAAAGAGGCAAGGGATGCAATGAGGGATGTTATTAAGGAGATAGAGGCTGAAAGGAGGGCTCCGGAGGAAGAGGATGAGGAGTCATCAGAAATTAAAAAGGACCTTAGTGTATATATAAACGACACCAATAGAATGAAAAGAGAATCAGGGGAGGAATAGGGCAACAGCATGCTTATAGGAAAAAGGATAATCTTGGGTGTTACAGGAAGCATTGCTGCTTATAAGGCGGCTGAAATTGTCAGAAGGCTTAAGTCTGCTAATGCTGATGTAGCTGTTGTCATGACAAAGGGGGGGATGGAATTTATTACATCCCTTACCCTTCAGACACTTTCCGGCAATCCTGTTTATACAGAGACCTTTAAATTGCAAGGGGACTCTACTATTGCGCATATTGAGGCGGTAAAGTCCGCTGATTTATTTCTCATTGCGCCTGCAACTGCAAATATTATAGGAAAGATTGCTGCTGGAATCGGCGATGATATTTTGACTACAATGGTTTTGTCAGCAAAATGCCCTATCCTGATTGCCCCTGCAATGGACAACGATATGTATGAAAACCCCATTGTGCAGGGGAATATTGCGTTCTTAAATGAAAGGGGCTACAGATTTATTGAGCCTGAAGAAGGAGAATTAGCTTCAGGCATTATTGGAAAGGGCAGGCTTGCAGATATTGATAAGATTGTTTCATCTGTTATTGATATACTTGTTGCCAGAAAAGATTTAAAAGGCGAGGCGGTATTGGTAACAGCAGGACCCACAAGGGAATATATTGACCCTGTGCGATTTATATCAAACAGGTCATCGGGGAAAATGGGTTATGCAATTGCAGAGGCTGCAAAGGAGAGGGGCGCAGAGGTAATGCTGATATCAGGACCAACATCTCTTCAAAGACCAGCAGGTGTAGAACTTGTAAATATTGTTACTGCTGACGAGATGAAGGAAGAAGTGATGAAAAATATAGAGAGGGCAACCATTGTTGTTATGGCTGCTGCTGTATCTGATTATAGGCCAATAAAAGCGAGTCAGGATAAGATTAAAAAGAGTGGCAAGGATATCAGTATGGAATTTACAGAGGTTTCTGATATATTGCATGAGATCGGAAAAAATAAAGGCAGCAGGATAATAGTCGGCTTTGCAGCAGAAACAAAAGATATTGTTGATAATGCAAGGATTAAATTGAAAGAAAAAAATCTTGATATGATTGTTGCAAATGATGTTACAAGCCCGGATGCAGGTTTTGAGGTTGATACAAACATTGTTACGATTATTGAAAAAGACGGCATGGTTACTGAACCTGGCAGGATGTCCAAAAAAGAGGTTGCTCATAGGATATTTGATAAGATAGTTAGACTAAAGAGGAGGCCTCCTGACCCTGTTAAAAGTCTCCGTTGTTAGTAGAACAAGGATATATCTGCAGGAATTTATAAATAAAAGGACTTCTGACGGCGCTGAGTCCATTATAGTATAACTTCTTAAAAATTAAAACTTTTTTCATTAACAGCATTACAAATTATATTCTATAAACTTGGCCATTTACTTGACATTTCGTGATTATTTGCTAAAATTGTTACAATAAGGTAATATAATAAGGTAGTATGTCCAATTATCAAAGGATTGCTAAATGGCTAAAACTAAAGAGGAATATAATCTTTCGCCTGAAATAGAAAAGCTTGCTGAGAAATTGGCGAAGGACCCAAGTTCAAAGTTATTTGTTCCCCTTGCAGAGGAATATATTAAGGGTGGAATGTTTGAAGAGGCTATAACTGTGTTAAAGGACGGCCTGAAACATCATCCTTCGTATATAAGCGCAAGGGTAGCTTTGGGTAAGGCTTATCATAAAAAAGGACTTGTAAAAGAGTCGTTGGAAGAGTTTAAGAAGGTTGTTGCTGTAAACCCTGACAATCTCCTTGCACATAAAAAGCTTGTAGAGATACACAAGACGTTAGGCAACATAGAGGATGCAATAAAGAGCTGCGATACTATTCTCCTTTTAAACCCAAAGGATGAAGAGATTAAGGGTATACAAAAGCAATTAGAGGGGATCAGGCCTGTTCCAAAACCTCCTGCAGTTCCTGAGAAAAAAGAAGAAAAGATGTATGTTGCCGCAGCAGAGAAGGTTGAGGCAGCTATTGAAAAAAAGCCTGAAGATACAACGATAAAAACAGCTCCAAAAGAACAAGCTGAGCCAGAAGTTATAAAAGCAGAGGAAAAGCCGATTGTAATGCAAGAGGCTGCTGCAGAGGCAATTCTTGAAGAGCCTGAGGAGATGTTCAAGCTACCAGATGATGCTGGAGAAGAGATTAGTTTTGAAGAGGAAAAGAAAGAGGAAAAGGCTGAAGAGAGCTTATGGACTATGCCTGAAGAGGAGAAGCCGTCTGTATTAGGGAAAGAGAGCAAGACCCCTCCAGCAGATGAGAAGGTATATGAGCTGAAGGATGAGAAGGATGAAGAATTAGAAGGCTTGGTTAAGCTAAAACCATCAGAGCAGCCCAAAAAGGCAAAGGATTTAGAGGCAGAGGCCGGAATGCCTGTATATGAAATCGGCGAGGAAGAATTAATAAGCTTTCCAAAAGACCTCCTGCAGTCAGATGAAGAGATAATTCAAGAGGCTAAGATGAAGGAGGAAGAGGTTAAAAGCCTTGATGTTTCTCATTTTGAAAAGAAGCCTGAAGAGACTTATACACCTAAGGTTGCAATACCTGAAGAAGATATGATAATTATTGAAGAGCCTGAGAGCGAGATAATATCTGTTGAACCGCCAGCCTTTGAAAAAGAGGAGGCAAAGGAAGAAATTTTATTTAAAGAACCGGTTTATGAAGAAAAGATTGTAAAAGCTGAGAAAAAGGCTGAAGAAGAGATGACAACAGAGACACTGGCTGAGTTATATATAAAACAAGGTTTCTATGAAAAAGGGATTGAGATATACCAAAAGCTTTTAAAAGAGAAACCAGGCAGCAAAGAATTAAAACAGAGATTAGATGATGCTGTTACGCTATCAAGCCTTTTTATCAGCGGACAGCCGAAAACTGAGGAGATTATCCCTGGCGTTGTGGTTGAAAAGGGCGAAACAGATGTTGAGGTTATAGAGATAGAGGAGATAGCTCCTCCTGAACCAATTGTATCAAAGGCCAAGATAGATATTTCTGTAAGACCTGCTTTTGAAAAGCCTAAAGCGCCTGAGAGAAAGGCAGAGGCGGCAAAAGAGGCTCCTCAATCAACTAAGGGGGGCAAACAAAAGGCAAAGGTGCAGAGATTACAGAGCTGGCTTGAAAATATAAAGAAAGAGCAGCCGCAATTATGATCTTCTCAGAAATATTAAAGCGTATAGTTGATGAAGAAAAGGATGCAATGGGCATAGCAATTGTCGGTATGGACGGCATTGTTGTTGAGGAACGGGTTGTTGAGCATAATATAGACCTTGCTTCCATCAGCGCAGAATACAGCTCTGTATTAAAGGATATAGACAGGGTCTCTGATTCATTAAAATTCGGGGCTGTTAAGGAATTAGTAGTAATTACGGATAAGGCAATAATATTAATGAAGGGCATTAATAAGGACTATTTTATTATCTTTGCCATAAGGCCTGACGGAAATATTGGAAAGGGACGTTTTCTAATCCGCAGGGAACTGCCGAAGTTAGAGAAGGAACTGTAGAAGAGAAATTAAATATCAAAAATTAAAATTCAAAATTAAGGAATTATGTTTAACAAAAATATAAAATTTTCCTTAGTTTTGATTTTTTATTTTAATACATTTAATATCATTACGGGTAGCAACAGCGATGAAGCAATCTGATTCTTTAGAGATTGCTTTGCGAAGTTTATCCTGAGCAGAATAAAATGAGATTCTTCGCTTTGCTCTGAATGACAAGCGAGGGGCTCGCAATGACAGCAACGATAATTTAGAAAAGGATATTTATAATGCTGAAGATACTTGTCCTTCACGGACCAAATCTAAACCTTCTCGGCCTCAGAGAGCCTGAGATATACGGCAAGACCACGCTTCTTGATATAAATAAGGAGATGATGGAGTTTGCAAAAAAAGAGGGTATGGATATTACAATAAAGCAGTCTAACTTTGAAGGCGAGCTTATACAGATGATCCACGAGGCAATGGAAGATTATGACGCAATAGTGTTTAATCCAGCGGCCTTTACACATACAAGCATTGCCTTGCGGGATGCGATTGCTGCTGTAGGTGTGCCAGTGATAGAGGTTCATCTATCAAATATATATAAAAGAGAAGCCTTCAGGCGCCACTCTTATATCTCAGAGGTATCAGAGGGTGTTATTTCTGGTTTTGGCAAGGACAGCTATCTTTTAGGGCTTAAGGCAGCAAAAAACCTCCTGTCTAAAAAGGTCAAAAAATAATCCAATGAAATTTAATATTGAACGCCTCCATAAGATACAGGAGAGGCTTGTTGAAAACAAAATAGACGCTATTTTTTTGACTGCACTGGAAAATATAAGGTATCTTACCAATTTCAGCGGCTCCTCTGCATTTCTGATGATTACAAAGGATAAAGGATATCTTATTACAGATTTCAGATACAAGACAATAGCAGAGGATGAGGTAAAGGGATATAAGGTTATAATTTATAAAAACTCAATAATTGATGAAGTAAAAAGATTGGCGAAGAAAGAAAAGATTTCCCACCTTGGCATTGAAAAGAGAAATATTACGCTTGAACAATACCAAAAGTTGACAAAAAAGATAAAAAAGATTAAAATTATCCCCACCCTTAATTTAGTTGAAGAGTTAAGGGCTATAAAGAGTCATGTTGAGTTAGGTAATATAAAGATGGCGATAAAAAGGGCTGAAGATGTATACAAAAAGATAACTTCTTATATAAAAGCAGGTATTTCAGAAAAAGAGATTGCATTAAGATTAGAATATGCTATAAAGAGGGCTGGTTCAGACAAACTGCCATTTGAGCTTATTGTTGCCTCAGGTTACAGGGCAGCTCTGCCGCATGCAGTATCAGGCAATAGGCTTTTAAGGAATAGTGATTCTGTAATAATAGACTTTGGCGCAGAATATAAAGGTTATTTTGCTGATATCACCCGCACAAATTTTATTGGCTGCCGTCTAAACAAAAGGCAGCGAGAGATTTACCAAACTGTCCTTAATGCGCAGGCAGAGGCGATTAGTCTCATAAAGCCTGATGTCAGGGCAAAGGATGTTGATGCTGCTGCAAGAAAGGTGATAAGCAAAGCAGGTTTTGGTAAATATTTTGGCCATGGCACAGGCCATGGTATTGGTTTGATGGTTCATGAATTGCCATCAATATCTACAAAGAGTGAGGACATATTAAAAGAGGGGATGATTTTTACAGTAGAGCCCGGTATATATATTCCGGGATGGGGCGGCGTCAGGATTGAGGATATGGTTTTGGTAACAAAGGCTGGATGTAAAATATTAACCACACTTCCAAAGAGAATTTGAAATAAAGGAGGATTTACAGTTGTTATCAACAAGCGATTTTAGAAATGGATTGAAGATTGAGATTGAGGGTGAGCCTTATGCAATTGTTGAATTCCAGCATGTTAAGCCTGGTAAGGGCGGCGCCTTTGTAAGAACAAAGCTAAAGAACATAAAGACAGGCAGTGTTATTGACAGGACATTCCGCTCAGGCGAGAAATTTGATGAGCCCAATTTAGAGGAAAAGGAGATGCAGTATCTTTACGCATCTGAAGGCCAATATAATTTTATGGACAATAAAAATTATGAGCAGATATTGCTTTCAGAGGAGCAGCTTGGTGAAAGCAGGAAATATATAAAGGAAAATATGAATGTTAGAATACTTTTCTACAATGAAAAACCGCTGGGTGTTGAGGTTCCAATGTTTGTTGAGCTTAAGATAGTAAAGACTGATCCCGGTGTCCGAGGTGATACTGCAACAGGCGGGGCAAAACCAGCAACACTTGAGACAGGAGCAGTGATAAAGGTGCCGCTTTATATGAATGAGGGTGAGATAATAAAGGTGGATACGAGGACAGGGGAATACATAGAAAGGGTAAAATAGATGGCTTTTTACTTTGCCGTGCAGTTTAGAATCTAAAGGAGCTGATGATGAATATCAAGGAATTGAAAGAATTGATTGACCTGATGAAAAATGCCGATATATCTGAGCTTGAGATTGAAAAGGGCGGTGTAAAAGTAAAACTTAAGAAGGGCCATTCATTTATAGCGCCTGCTGTTTCTGCAGCAGAGATTCCCATGCCGCAGGCTATTGATAAAGAGGCCGCTGCTGCTAAAGCAGAGAGGTCTGTGTTTCCTTCTACTGAGGAAGAAAAGGGGCTTGTAACAGTTGCGTCACCAATTGTGGGCACCTTTTACAGGGCTCCAGCGCCTGATGCAAAACCTTATGTAGAAGTTGGGGATATAGTTAAAAAAGGGCAGGTGCTTTGCCTTGTTGAGGCAATGAAGCTTATGAATGAAATTGAATCAGAACTTAACGGCAAGATCTCTGCTATCCTTGTGGATAACGGCCATCCTGTGGAATATGGAGAGGCGCTCTTCAAGGTTGAGCCTGTTGAGGATTTATAATGTTTAAAAAGATATTGATTGCAAATAGAGGAGAGATTGCCCTCCGCATAATAAGGGCGTGTAGAGAGCTTGGTATAAAGACTGTTGCTATTCACTCCAAAGCTGATGAACATTCTCTTCATGTCCGTTTTGCAGATCAACATATATGTGTCGGTCCTGCAGACGGTTCATTAAGCTACAGAAATGTCCCTAATATAATCAGCGCCGCAGAGATAACAGATTCAGAGGCTATACACCCGGGGTATGGTTTTCTTGCTGAGAATGCAAATTTTGCAGAGGTGTGCGATTCAACAGGCATCAAGTTTATTGGTCCGTCGCCGGAAAGCATTGCTTTAATGGGCGACAAGGCAAAGGCAAAGGAGACAATGATCAAGGCAGGCATTCCTGTGCTGCCAGGAAGCGATGGGGTTGTTCCTACAGAGGATGACGCCATAAGGTCTGCTAAGGATATAGGTTATCCTGTTATTGTAAAGGCTGTTGCAGGCGGCGGCGGCAGGGGAATGAGGGTTGTTCATAATGAAAATGACCTTGTCAACTCCTTTCTGATGGCGCAGGCAGAGGCGTATTCAGCCTTTGGAAGCAACGAGGTGTATATTGAAAAATTCTTTATTGAGCCGAGGCATATTGAGGTTCAGATACTTGCAGATGAGCATGGCAATACAGTGTATCTCGGCGAGAGAGACTGCTCAATCCAGAGACGTCATCAAAAATTGATTGAAGAGACTCCATCACCCGCAGTGAATCCTGAGCTGAGAAAAAAGATGGGCGAAATTGCAGTTAAGGCTGCCAGGGCAGTTGGGTATAAAAATGCAGGGACAATAGAGTTTTTATTGGATAAAAGCGGCAACTTCTATTTTATGGAGATGAATACAAGGATACAGGTGGAGCATCCGATAACAGAGATGGTTACTGGGATAGATATAGTAAAGGAGCAGATTAAGATTGCTGCAGGCATCCCTCTATCCTTCAAGCAGGAGGATATAGCAATAAATGGGCACAGCATTGAGTGCAGGATAAATGCAGAATGTCCTGAAAAATTTACGCCGTCGCCAGGGCTTATAACAGCTTACCATACGCCGGGAGGAATCGGCGTCAGAATAGATTCAGCAGTCTATGCAAACTATACAGTACCGCCCTATTATGATTCACTGATTGCAAAGCTCATTGTTCATGCAAACAACAGAGAAGATGCAATTGTAAGAATGAAGCGTGCCCTTGATGAATATATAATTGAAGGCATCAAGACAACCATACCATTTCATAAAAAGGTCTTAGACGACCCTGACTTTAACAGGGGTATCTTTTATACAAACTTCCTTGAGAGATTTAATTCCGGGAAGTAGGTAATAGGTAATTAATAATCCCCCTTATATTCCCCCTTTAGTAAATGGGGATACATGGGGATTATAAGAATCTTCTCTCTATACCCCTCTCCAATGTTAATATAAATAAGCAGCAGGCATTTCTCGGTGTATCCAAATCTTATAGTTTTGTATCTAAAAAGATATTTCTTTGCTCATAATATAAAGGGCTATAGATAATTCAATCCTCAATGCCCTTGTTTTTCCCGAGCAATTTATTATTAATTTCCATCAGATTTTCTGGCATACCTTTTGCTTATATTAACAAACAGCGTAAGTTAATTCCAAGGAGGTCTGCCATGTTAGATAATAAAGGTTTTACCATTATTGAATTATTGGTTGTTTTAGCAATAGTAGGCATTATCATAACCCTTGCTGTATCATCAATGGCAAATACAATCCCACATCTAAGGCTGAATGATTCAGTAGGGGAGCTTGTATCAAGAATAAATTTAGCAAGATCTGCAGCAATAGCAAGGAATAAGGCATATGTTGTTTCTTTTAATAAACTTGAAAATACATATAATATTTTTATGGATGATAATGAGAACTGGCAGAGAGAGGATGATGAAGATACAATCACTGATAGACAGATGACTAAAGGGGTTTCAATAGTTAAGGTCTCTTTTAGCTTTGGAACAACTGCTTTTGGGTATGATGGAAGCGGTCTTCCATTGAAGAACAGGATAGGCTCGGTATGTTTAAAAAACGATAAGGATGAATATCATAAAATATCTGTTTCATGGAATGGAAGGGCAAAGGCGTACAAGAATGTGAAGAAAAAGGAGTGTGAGTGATTTCTAAAAACTTTTGCTTGCATATTTATTGTATTTTAATAAAATAGAGACAAGATGTTAGTTAGACTCATTTACACCTCCTTTGATTCTCCAATTGGCAGGATTCATCTTGCATTAACAGAAAAGGGTCTGTGTGAAGTAGGTATCAGTGAGAGCGAAAAGAGATTCGTCAAGTCTTTACAAAAGACATACAAGATAAAGCCTGTGAAGGATGATGCGGCCTTCAAAGAACTTGTGAAGCTTCTAAAAAGATATTTCAATGGCGAAAGAATAAAGATAGGCATACCTTTTGATTTCCAAGGGACAGATTTTGAAAAAAAGGTCTGGAAGGCGCTTTTAAAGATTCCCTATGGCAAGACTAAAACCTATGGCGAGATTGCAAGGGAGATCGGCTTGCCAAATGGCGCAAGGGCAGTTGGCAATGCCTGCGGCAAGAACCCCATCCCAATTATTATACCCTGCCACAGGGTTGTTGCAAGTAATGGCGGACTGGGCGGATATACAGGAGGGATAGGGATTAAGAAAAAACTATTAAAAATTGAAAAGGTATTAAAGTAAATTCTAAATTTGTTAATTTTAGCTTTGGATTTGTTTAGGATTTAGATATTAGTGCTTAGGATTTTCCGCAGTTCATCCCCCTCAATTACCTCTTTCTCAATCAGCAGTTTTCCAAGCGTTGTGAGTTTATCCTTTTTATTTTCCAATATCTTTTTTACCCTGCCGTGTGTTTCATTTATTATCTTTTTTATCTCTTCATCAATCAGCCTTGATGTTTCATCGCTGAATTCAGATGTAGGCGTATATCCTATGTCAAGGAACATGGGCTTCTTTCCAGTTTCAAATGTTACAGGGCCGAGGGTATCGCTCATTCCGTATTCAACAACCATGCTTCTTGCTATTGCTGTTGCGCGTTCCAAGTCATTCTGTGCGCCAGTTGAGATTTCATTAAATATAACCTCTTCAGCAACCCTTCCGCCAAGAAGCACTGCAAGCCTGTCAAGCAGCTCTGCTTTGGTTAGCAGATATCTATCCTCTGTTGGAAGCTGTAAAGTATAGCCGAGCGCTGCTATGCCCCTCGGTATTATAGACACCCTGTGCACCTTGTCTGCATTAGGCACACTTTCTGCAACAATTGCATGGCCTGATTCATGATATGCAATAATCTCCTTCTCCTTTTTACTTATTACCTTCTTTTTCTTTTCAAGGCCTGCAATAGCCCTGTTTATCGCCTCTTCAAAGTCAGAAAGCTCAACTGCCTTCTTGTCCTTCCTTGCTGCAAGTATGGCAGCCTCATTTACCACATTTGCCAAATCAGCGCCTGCAAATCCCGGCGTCCTTGCGGCAATTATCCTTAAATCAATATCAGAAGAAAGCTTTACATTCCTTGTATGGATTTTTAATATATCTTCCCTGCCTTTTATATCAGGTCTGTCAACAAGTATATGCCTGTCAAATCTTCCGGGTCTTAACAAGGCAGGGTCAAGTATCTCAGGCCTGTTTGTTGCTGCCATGATTATTATGCCCTTTTTGCTTTCAAAACCGTCCATCTCAACAAGAAGCTGTTGTAAGGTATGCTCCCTCTCCTCGTATCCGCCGCCAATAGGCGCTGCAATCCTTGCCTTGCCAAGCGCGTCAATCTCATCAATAAATATTATGCATGGCGCCTTTTGCTCTGCCTGTGCAAACAAATCTCTTACCCTTGCAGCTCCAACGCCGACAAACATCTCTACAAATTCAGAGCCGCTCATGCTGAAAAAAGGAACCTTTGCCTCGCCTGCGACTGCCTTTGCAAGAAGGGTCTTGCCGGTTCCTGTTGGGCCGACAAGCAGGACACCCTTTGGTATCTTTCCGCCGAGCCTAAGGTATTTTTCTGAATGATTCAGGAAATCTATCACCTCCTTTAACTCCTCTTTTGCCTCATCAACACCTGCAACATCATTAAAAGTAACCCCGGTATCAGTTTCTATATATATCTTC
Source organism: Nitrospirae bacterium RBG_19FT_COMBO_42_15 (assembly GCA_001803815.1). Classification (GTDB taxonomy): domain Bacteria; phylum Nitrospirota; class CAKKRA01; order 9FT-COMBO-42-15; family 9FT-COMBO-42-15; genus 9FT-COMBO-42-15. Next base: position 26,312 of record MHEL01000156.1, read on the forward strand.
GCCTTGCTCTTGCCAACTGCCATCATACCAGTGCCAGCGCCAAGCCTTCCGAAGAGGAATCTCCAGACTAAAATAAGGATAATTATTGGAAGCACCCATGCAAGCAGCAAATCCCTTAGCCATGTGTCTGCCTGTTTTCCAGAGAATTTTATATTATTTTTTTCTAATAGCTTTATCAATTCCGGGTCATCAACCTTTACGGCTTTTACCTCTTTTATTTTGTCCTTTTCCTTAATAATCCCCTTCACAAGATTCGGCTCTATTATAACCTCATTAAATTTCTTTTCTTCAACCATTTTTTTAAATTCACTGTAAGAGATTTGCTCAGAGGGCGCTGATGAGAAGATATAAAAGTTAATAACAAGGAGGGCAAAAAGGGTGCCAAAGGCGATCCAGATAAAGGGTATTTGTCTCTGCTCTTTTTCCTTGTCCATACGGCCATATTAGCATTATTATTGAAGGAAAGTCAATTTATGCGGGATATTAAAACGAGAAGGCAGGTTGATGCTACAACTTTGTTTTTACAAACTTGCCCAATGCCTTATCAACCTTTTTAATGTGATTTATCAGCCAGTCAACAACTATTCGGTTAATTTGCAGGACTATGGGGAGGGAGGGGCCTTCAGCATCAAAATTCTTTTTTAGGGCGGAAAAATCTTTAATAAATTTTAAATGAAGCAATTTGTGAGCTTCATACTCAGGATAGTTATATTTCTTTTGTATATTTTCTTCAGCAGTAAAATGAATTACTATATAATCTTCCAGAAAATTTAGCATTTTGCTCGCAATCTCCTTGCCTTCACCTTTATTACAGGCATCAAGAAGCTGATTGATTCTGTTAAACAGCTCCTTGTGCTGATTATCAATTTCTTTGCTGCCTATTGACAGCTCTTCAGTCCATTGTATTGGCATAGCGTTTTCTTTCTTGTGATAAGAACTTAATTAATTATACCAAATATATTTTAACAGTCAAGGCAAATTAAAATATTTACTTGACAAGAACAGTTCTAATATGATATATATTCTAAATAAAATTTGCTATTATGATGAAAGAATACAGAAATATTGGTTTTAAGCTGACTCCTCA
>MHEL01000157.1:0-1056 GCA_001803815.1 Nitrospirae bacterium RBG_19FT_COMBO_42_15
ATTATATCTAACAGTATCTTCCCCATTCCAAAAATAGATGTGCTTATCAAAACTCTCTTTCCTGATATTCCATCCCTTCTCAGCAATCTTTGTCTTTGTTTTCTCCTTAATGTCATAAAGCCAGACACCAGTGGGATCTATAACCGTATCATCTCCATGTTTTCTTTTATTTCCTGTCATATAGATCAGCTTATTTCCGTGTGGGTGCCATGCATATTCCTGCACCGACTCTGAAAGCTCAAGGATTTTCTCACCTTTGAGATTTATTACTATCAAACTATTCGGCATCTTTTTAAACTCACACAAAGCTCCTAAATAATCCTCATGTGACGATAAAGTTGGCTTCCATATAAAAGAGCAGTCACCAGAAAAGAAAATTTTGTTCTGTTTTGTCTTAAGGTTATATCGGTAAATAATATTGTAGTTACGACGAAATTCCTCTTTATAACCAGACCAGACCAGTCTATCTATGTTCGTATAATAAAAATAATTTCCTGCCGAATCTATAGCGCCTTGTTCTCGTAAGGCTCCAAAAGCATTGCCTAGTAATGTTAAAAATAGGAGAATAAAGTAAAAAAATGTTTTTTTCATTCTGCTCCCTCCTCCTTATGGAGTAAAATTGATTGTTATCGTTCCTGTTGCATCGCCTTCTATGCTTCTTGCTGTAATCACAGCTTGGCCAGGAGCTGCGCTTGACCTTAAAGTAAATGTTATTCTGCCTTCCTGATCAGCGCCTACGTATTGCCCTTGAACTACAGTTCCATTGGTGGTCGTTACTCTAATTAAAATCCCGGGAAGCAATGTAAATCCATATCTGTCCCTAATCGGCTCAGATGTAATCTGAACAGTAGAAACACCATCTGCTTTAATTGATGATGAATCAGCCCTTAAAGTAATCTGACCTGTAGGCACATTGACAATCGGTAGGTTTACATGCATATGATGTTGATGGCCAGTAAGATGTCTAATTATAGAAGTTTGCTGAATCCTACTCGAGGGAAATTACAGGGTCAAAGGGAAATTACAGAGTCAAATCTTCATTGTTCACAGCCTTGC
>MHEL01000157.1:1481-2380 GCA_001803815.1 Nitrospirae bacterium RBG_19FT_COMBO_42_15
CCCCTACAGACAATTCTCATAACCCTGAAGCTCAGGGAAATATTTTTTGTAAATGCCCCTGTCCCTTGTTAGAATTGCGTTGCACCTTTCCAATGCATAACCGCCAATATAAAAATCTGACAAAAAATGGTCTTTACCATCCAATAGATGTCCACATTGAGGGCATTGAATCTTAGTCCTTCTTTTTAAATATTTCATCCACCTCTGGCCTGCTGCTGTTACTGAGTCTATATCTAAAGGCTCAATCTTGATTTTGTGTTCTTTTAAGAAAGAGTTTAAGAGTTTGGTATCACCCTTAAATTGAGGCATGAGCTCTGCAAAAACAACAGATGGAGCAGAGAGATCTTCATTTTTTTGGAGCGCAGAATACAGCTTTTCCTGATAATTCTGAAATTCGTTTTTTAAAATGTCGATTAGCACTGTGGTATCTACACAGATTTTCAACCAGCCTTCCCCCTAATCTCATCCATATACTCATCGGTCGTCATACCATCCTTGAATCTTCCGCGCCACTTTCTTTTTAATTCATTAATAGGCTTCACAATAAGGATATACCTGTCCCCTTTTCTGGTTATACCCACCTCTGTTCCCGGAATTATACCAAGATCCTTTCTCACTTCAGGCGGTATTGTAATCTGATATTTTGCAGTAACTTTGGACATCTTTTAACGTCTCCTTAATAGTATACCTATAATCTAAAAATAGTATACCTCTTTAATTGTCCTCTGTCAAGTATTGAAACTGGCCTTGAAATATCAGCTTCTTTCCCTCGCCTGTAAGGGGATAATCTGAGGATGCGCCATTTATTATAAATATCTTCTCGGGTCAACAATTTCGCCGGCAATGGCGCTTGCTGCCGCTGTTGCAGGAGAGCAAAGGAATATCTGGCCTTCTGGATT
>MHEL01000157.1:2467-5535 GCA_001803815.1 Nitrospirae bacterium RBG_19FT_COMBO_42_15
CCCGCACCCAGCAGATGTTACTGCTGCGCCTGCCTGAATGAATGTCCGTATATATCCTGCCTTGTCTGCCTGTAGAAAGACATCCTTTGAAGCAGGTGTTATGATAAGCCTTGTATTTGGATGCCTCTTTTTGCCCTTTAAAATCCTTGCTGCAATCTTTAAATCATCAAGCCTTCCGTTCGTGCATGTGCCAATGAAAACCTGATTTACCTTTATCCCCTTTGCCTCGCTAACAGGTTTTACATTGTCCACAGTGTGGGGAAATGCAATCAGCGGTGAAAGTTTTGAAGCATCAATTTCAATAATCTGCTCATATACAGCATCCTTATCTGATTCTATCTTGCGGTATTTTTTCAGCCTGCCATCAGCCTTTAAATATGACTTTGTCTTTTCATCAGATGCAGCAACGCCTGTTTTTGCGCCTGCCTCAACAGCCATGTTGCAGAGTGTAAGTCTCTCAGAGATAGACATTGCCTTTACTGCTGGCCCTGTAAATTCCAATGCCTTGTATGTTGCGCCATCAGCGCCTATCTTGCCGATGATGTATAAAATTACATCCTTTGCGTAAACACCTTTTTTAAATTTGCCTTTTATGTTTACCTTTATGGTCTCCGGCACCCTGAACCATGTCTTGCCTAATGCAATTGCAACTGCAACATCTGTTGAGCCCATACCAGTTGCAAATGCGCCAAGACCTCCTGCAGTGCAGGTATGGGAATCTGCGCCAACTAAAATATCACCGGGATTGATATAGTGCTCTGAAACAATCTGGTGGCAAACGCCTTCGCCAATATCAAAGAGCTTAACGCCTGTCTTTTCTGCAAATGCACGGAGTGTCTTATGGTCATTGGAAAGCTCTTTTCTTGGGCTTGGCGAGGCATGGTCAATGAATATAAATGTTCTCTCCGGATTTGCAGCCTTTATCAAATTCATCCCTTCAAGCTGCTTAACTGCTAAAGGGCCTGTTCCGTCCTGTAAAAGCGCTGCATCCACCTTTACAATCGTTAGATCACCTGCTTTAACATCCTTGCCTGAATGTTCACTCATTATCTTTTCAACAATCGTCTTTCCCACTGCTATTTTTGCATGACCTCCTCTTCTAAATCTGTGTCATTCGCCATCTTTAACAGCTCTTCAAACTTTATATCAATTCCAAAAACGCCGATAATCTCCTCTTCAATATTTCTTATAGGCGCTGATACTGTTATGCATAATGCGCCTGTCATTACAGATTTATAAAAGTCTGTGATGTATGTCTTGCCTGTCTTCATCGGCTCTATAAACCAGTCCCTGTTGGAAAAATTCTCGCCTGCGCCAATTTTTTCATACTTAGCCTTATCAACTACCTGTGTAATATTTTTTGTTGTCTTCTTGCCGTCTGTATCAACTACATAGGCAAACTGTATAAATGGATTCTCATCTAAAAGCGCCTTCATTAAAGGCTCCTGCCACTTTGGGTCCATTGTCTTGAACTCTGACTTTTCTACAATATCCTCTGCCAAATGAAAGGCTATCTCCTTTGCCTTCAGCTTCAGCCTGTCAAGCTCTGACACAAAATGCTCAGGCAGATACCGCTTTGTTAAGGCAAGCATCTCATCTGATGAAATGGATGTAAGCCTGCCATTCTCATACTGCGCTGTCACCCATTTATATATCTTTGCAACTGCAGGATGCCTTTTATCAACCTTCTTGTCATCTGCAAACCCTAAATGTGAATTTATCCACTGGGCTACTCCGGCAAGGCCGGATTTGTCTGTTATGGTAATGCCAATCGGCCTATTCAATAATTCTGCTGTATTAAAGATATTATAAATCTCCTCATTCTTTAAAACTCCGTCTAAGTGTATGCCTGCGCTTGTTGTATTAAACTCTGAGCCGACAAGGGGATAGTTCGGCGGAATATGATAATGCAGCACTTTATGAAAATATTCTGCTATCTCTGTAATCACAGTTGTGTCAATGCCGTTATTCTCTCCCCGCAGGCTGATATACTCAATTATCAATCCCTCAATAGGCGAATTGCCAGTCCTCTCTCCAAAACCGAGTATAGCGCCGTTCGCAGCAGCGCAGCCGTATAGCCATGCAGTTGATGCATTTATTAGCACCTTATGAAAATCATTGTGGCCATGCCATTCAAGAAGCTCAGAAGGCACGCCGCCTTCATTTATAAGACCGTAGATAAGCTCCTGAATGCCCCTCGGAAGCGCTGCGCCAGTATAAGGCACGCCATAGCCCATTGTATCGCATGCGCGCACCTTTATAGGCATCTTTGCTTTTTCGCTGAGACTCATCAATTCCTGAACAAATGGTATAACAAATCCGTAAAAATCCGCACGGGTAATATCCTCAAGATGGCACCTCGGGATTATCCCTTCATTCAGCGCCTCGCTGACAATCTCAAGGTATTTATTCATTGCCTCGCGCCTTGTCATATTCAGCTTAAGGAAGATGTGATAGTCAGAGCATGATGTAAGTATGCCTGTCTCTTTTAATCCCATTTCTTTAACAAGTTTAAAGTCGCCCTTTGCTGCCCTTATCCAGCCTGTAACCTCTGGGAATCTGTAGCCCTTTTCAAGGCATTTTGTAACAGCCTCTTTATCCTTCTTGCTGTAAAGAAAGAACTCGCTCTGCCTTATAACGCCATTCGGCCCGCCAAGCCTGTGGAGCATGTCATATATATCAACTATCTGCTCAACTGTATACGGCGGTCTTGCCTGCTGGCCGTCCCTGAATGTCGTATCTGTAATCCAGAAGTCTGGAGGCAGATTTGGCGGAATAATCCTATTGGTAAAAGGTGTCTTGCAAACCTCTGAATATGGAAAATATTCCCTGAATAGATTCGGCTCAGACACATCCTGAAGCTCAAACCTATGTATGCTCGTTTTATCAACTACTGATGTCTTACTTTTATTCTTCATCCTGCACCCTTTTGATTTAAAATAATTTTGAATAATATACCAATAACAGGCTCTTGTCAACTACCCAAAATCACCCTCTCTGGATATGTATAGACATTCATCCTCTGTCCCCTGACAAAGCCGATAAGCGTTATGCCAAGGAAATATGCC
>MHEL01000158.1:0-1543 GCA_001803815.1 Nitrospirae bacterium RBG_19FT_COMBO_42_15
ATATAAAGGCAAACAATACTATTTCTGCGCGCAGGGGTGTAAGGATAAATTTGAAAAAGACCCTGAGGCAGCTTTAAGTAAATTTACTACGACAGAGGAGAATCAACCTGAAGTCTGCCCTTTGCCTTTTTCTACCCCCCCATTGCCCCCCCTTACAAAGGGGGGGACTATAAGAGTGGCAAAAGGAGTAAAAAAGATAGACCTTCCCATCAAAGGCATGTCCTGTGCTTCATGCGCAGCAAAGATAGAAAAGGGGTTATCTGCAGTAACCGGCGTTGAGGGCGCATCTGTAAACTTTGCCACTGAGAAGGCAACCATTGCCTTTGACCCTTCAAAGGCAAAGACAGAGGATTTTGTAAAGACCATTAAAGGCCTTGGCTATGATGCAAGTGCTGAGAAGGTTATACTCCCGATTCAGGGCATGACATGCGCCTCCTGTGTTGAAAAGGTTGAAAAGGCATTGAACTCTACCGCAGGCGTTATCCGCGCCTCTGTAAATTTCGCAACAGAAAAGGCTACAGTTGAATATATCCCGGGCGAGGCTGCCATCAAGGATTTGAAAAAGGCGGTTGAGGATGCTGGCTATAAGGTTCTTGAGGTTGCAGCAGGCGAGGATATATTAGAGAAAGAGGAGAGGGAAAAAAGAAGGCTCTATTTGTCATTAAGGAATAAAGTAATAACTGCTGGATTATTATCCCTTCTCATCTTTACAGGGAGCTTTCCAGAATGGTTTCCATTTATCCCAAATATCCTGAAAAATAAATTTGTCCTTCTGCTTCTTACAATACCTGTTCAGTTCTGGGCAGGGTGGCAGTTTTACAGGGGCGCAATAGCAGCAGCAAGGCATCTTACCACTGACATGAATACTTTGATTGCAGTTGGAACATCCGCTGCCTTTGGATACAGTGTTATTGCAGCCTTCTTTCCAAATTTCTTTGAGGCTCGTGGACTTAAGGCAGACCTTTATTTTGATACAGCGGCAGTGATTATTGCACTAATCCTCCTTGGCAGACTCCTTGAAATGAGGGCTAAAGGACAGACATCAGAGGCAATAAAAAAGCTCATTGGCCTCCAGGCAAAGACAGCAAAGGTAATAAGAAACAGCAGAGAAGAGGATATCCCGATTGAAGATGTGGCAGTTGGTGATATTGTTATTGTAAGGCCCGGTGAGAAAATACCAGTTGACGGAGTAATTATTGACGGCTATTCTGCCATAGATGAATCCATGATAACAGGCGAGAGCATGCCTGTAGAAAAGAAAAAAGGCGATGCGGTAATCGGCGCAACTATTAATAAAACAGGGAGCTTTAAATTTCAGGCAACAAAGGTTGGAAAGGAGACTGCCCTTGCACAAATAATAAAATTGGTTCAGGAGGCGCAGGGAAGCAAGCCTCCGATTGCAAGGCTTGCAGATGTCATTGCAAGCTATTTTGTCCCTGCTGTTATCATCATTTCAATTATCACATTTGTTGTCTGGTATATCTTTGGTCCTGAGCCTTCATTTACCTATGCACTCTTAAATTTTGTAGCTGTCCTGATTATT
>MHEL01000158.1:1724-1986 GCA_001803815.1 Nitrospirae bacterium RBG_19FT_COMBO_42_15
AGAAATTTTGCAGCTCGCTGCGTCTGCTGAAAAGGGCTCTGAACACCCGCTTGGCGAGGCGATTGTTAAAAAAGCAAAGGAGATGAATATCTCTTTAGTTGATGTTGAACGATTCAATGCTATACCGGGCCATGGGCTGGAGGCAAGGGTTCAGGGAAAGGATGTCTTGCTTGGAAATATAAAATTAATGAAAGATAAGAATATAAAACTCAATGGCTTTGAAAAAGATGCAGAGAGGCTCTCTGATGAAGGAAAGACCCCG
>MHEL01000158.1:2049-8893 GCA_001803815.1 Nitrospirae bacterium RBG_19FT_COMBO_42_15
GATTCAAAGAATGCTGTTGAAGCGCTACAGAAACTTGGCCTTGAGGTGATAATGATAACAGGGGACAATAAGAGGACAGCAGAGGCAATTGCAAAACAGGTTGGAATAAAGAGGGTATTATCCGAAGTCCTGCCAGAGGAGAAGGCAAGGCATGTAAAGATGCTTCAGGCAGAAGGTAAAAGAGTTGCAATGGTAGGCGATGGCATAAACGATGCGCCTGCGCTTGCACAGGCAGATGTCGGCATTGCAATTGGCACAGGCACAGATGTGGCAATGGAGGCATCTGATATAACACTTATCAGCGGCGACCTCCGCGGCATTGTAACAGCCATTGCATTGAGCAGGGCTACTATCAGAAATATAAAACAGAACCTCTTTTGGGCATTCTTTTATAATACATCTTTGATACCTGTTGCGGCAGGAGTCTTGTATCCATTCATAGGAGTTTTGCTTGACCCCATGATTGCTGCCGGCGCAATGGGAATGTCATCTGTTAGTGTTGTGAGCAATGCACTTAGACTCCGCTGGTTCAGGCCGCCGATGCAGATTTAGCGATAGGGGTCATCTGCTGCGTTGTCGCTTCGGCCTCGCATCCTCACATACTAACTTATATGCTGCGGTGCGATGCCTCGCTCCGCCTTGCATCTGACCCCTCTGGCTAAATCTGGTAAATAATTTACAATAAAAACACTTGCATAGTTTAAATTATGGAATTATAATTTGCATATAATCCGCTTAAAAAGGAGAGACAGCAATGATTAAAAAAAATATAATCCTTTTAATTTCCATTTTATTCTTTTTTCCTTCTCTGACATTTGCAGAGACTATTTCTCTGAATCTTAAATACACACCTTCGCCTTCTCTGGCGGCGGGTTCAGATAATAAGATAAATATCGGATTTTCAGGCATCATTGACAGCAGGCAGAGGGAAAATAAATTCCTTGTCGGCGAAAGGATAAATTATTCAGGCGCTAAAGATTTCCTTGCGCCAGCAGGCATTTCTGTTGAAGATGCAGTTGCGGCAATGATTTCTGAATACTTTAAGAAAAAAGGATTTCAGTGGAAAAAGGTGGAAAAGTGGAACCTGTCTCCTGATGCAATTAAAGAGGATTGGGGTGATATTGTTGTCGGCGGAGAGATTCTTGAGTTGTGGAACGATGTAACCTCTAAGGTTATGAATAACAACCACAAGGTAAAAGCAAAATTAAAGATTGTAGTGGCGAACGCAAAGGAGAAAAGGATATTGTGGACTGATACAGCCACAACATCACTTGAGATGAAAGAGCCGCTGTTTCATGAAGAGTCTGCAGAGAAGATAATAAACGAGGCGGCTTCAAGCTGCATTGAAAATATTTTTGAAGACAAAGCGTTTAAAGAAATTATAGGAATTAAATAAAAGGTGGTGAGATTATGGTTATCAAAAAGATTGTAAAAAGACAGCAGGCACATGCAAGTGCCATCAGTCATGCTAAGAAAATATTATTTCTTTCATGCCCTTTGGAATGACCTTCTAAAGGGCATTTTTATTTTTTCAATACCATTCTTTCAACTTCATATCATAAAGTACTCCCGCATCATCTTATTTTTTTGTTATAATTGTAGAACAAACCTGTTATATTTAAATTCAGGAGAATATGGACAATAAACAGATAAGAAAGGAAAACATCCAGAGGAAGGTTATCGCCTCTATACTGCTTGTGGGGATTATTCCTGGCATTATTGTAGTTATACTTACATATTTGACAGGCATCAATGCCTTGAAAAATTCTATTGGAATTAACCTTCAGGAGATAGCAAAAGAAACAGCAGATAAAATACAGATTATTACGGATAGGGAAATACAGGATGCACAGAGTCTTGCTCTCTCTCCATATATAAAAGCCGCTGTTTTAAAGGACGGCAGATTTTCACAAAACAGTGTTAATAGTTATCTAAAAGCGTATTTAAAGCAGAGGCAGATGGAATATGGCTCTATACTTATAACAGATGTAAAGGGTGTTGTTATTGCCTCTACAAATTTAGTTGCAGATTATAATCAAAGAGAAGCAAAATGGTGGAATATAGCATATAAGCATGGAAAGGTATTTATAAGCGATATAGAGTATGATGAGAAGGCGCAGACATATTTCTTAACAATAGCTGTTCCGGTTTTAGATAATAAGAATATCATAGGTGTCTTGAAGATTATACATGATGTAAATGACATCTTTAAAATAATCACCAGCATAAAGATTGGAGAGACAGGCCATGCCAATCTTGTTACATCAGACGGCATACTTATTGTATGCCCTGTCTTTCCACCAAAGAGCCACAGGATTAACAATCAATTGATGCAGCAGATAAGCTTTGACAAACCGGGGTGGGGAATTGCTGCTGATGATGCCCATGGCGGCAAAGACTCTATTATAGGTTTTGCGCCTGTTGCCTCCACCCTTAAGATAGGGCAGGATAATTTTGGCGGAAAAAAATGGCATATCTTTATCAGACAGCACCCTGACGAAACCTATGCCCCGATGAATGCCCTGTTGTGGAAGGCCTCTTTCTTGGGAATAGCGCTTGTTGCTGTCCTTTCCATGCTCGGGTTTTATGCAGGCAGGAGGATTATAAAACCCATTAAAACATTAATAGATGGAGTGGAATTGTTAGGCAGAGGCAGATTGGAGCATCGTATAAGCATTAAGACAAAGGATGAGATTGAGCAGTTGGCAGAGACCTTTAATCAGATGGCAGGTAATCTGGAGAAGAGCAACAAGGAGACAGAGAGGTATTTAAGCCAGCTTAAAGAGTCTGAGGAGAGGTATAAGACCCTTTTTGATCATTCTGAGGACTCTATGCTGATGATGGATTTAGAAGGGAGGATAGTCGCTGTTAATAAAAGGGAAGAGGATGTAATCGGCTACAAAAAGGACACCCTTCTTGGCAAAGAGTTTGCCATGGTTTTATGCGATGAAGACAGAAATGCCTTTGCTGATTTTTTCAGAAGGACATTGTCAGGCGAGAAGCCTTCTACTATTGAGGTAAAGGTTTTAAGCAATGATCGTGGCTTGTTAATAATGGAGCTTGATTTAACAGGCATAAAAAGCGGCAATGAGATTGTGTTCGTTCAGATTCATTTAAGGGATATTACAACAAGGAAGATTTTGGAAAGAGAGATTAAGCTGGAAAGGGATAAATTAGAAACTATCATTGAGAGTATGGGCGATGGCCTGGATATAGTTGATAAGGATTTCAGGATTCAATACATGAATGAAAAATTTCTAAAGTTGTACGGCAAGGATGCGGTTGGAAAGAGCTGTTATAAGGTCTATACAGGAAGGGATAAGCCTTGCAATGAGTGCCCTGTAGTAAAGGGAATAGAAAAGATAGGCGTGCTTGAGGTAAATGCACCGCAGGGCCAGACCTTTTTGATTACGCATTCACCCTTTAAAAATCTTGATGGCACAACCTCAATCTTGGAGATATTTAAGGATATTACAGAAAGAAAGAAGATGGAAAGAACTATTAAGGAATCCGAAGAGAGGTATAAGACTCTTTTTGACCATTCTGAGGATTCTATGCTGATGATGGATCTGGATGGGAGGATTGTGGCTGTAAATAAAAGGGAAGAGGATGTAATCGGCTACACCAAGGATGAATTTATTGGCAAGGAGTTTTCTATGTTTTTAAGCAATGAAGGCAGGGGCGCATTTAATAGTCTTTTTAAAAGGGCTGTTTCAGGCGAAAAACCCCCTACTACTGAGATGAAGATTTTAAGCAAGAGCCATAGCTCGCTGACAATGGAGCTTGATTTAACAGGCATAAGAAGCGGCGAAAGGATTGCGTTTGTTCAGATTCATTTAAGGGATATTACAAAGAGAAAGGAATTGGAGCAGCAGCTTCTCCGTTCTGAAAGACTGGCTGCTATCGGTCATTTTTCATCTACACTTGTGCATGACCTTCGCAATCCGATTATCGGCATTAAAAAGAGGCTTGAAGGATTAAAGGGCGCAATAAAGACTACACCTCCAAAAAGTGTAAACATGATATTATCAGATGTTATCTCAGGAGGAGAGCTTCTTATAGGAATGGTTAATGATGTGCTGGACATATATCAAAATAGCTATGAAGAGATACCTTTGATTATTTCGCCATTTCCTGTTATTGATGCTATGAAAGAGGCAGTAAAACTCCTTCAGGTTGAGGCAGAGGGGAGGAAGGTAAAAATAATCCTGCATAATAAAAATAAATCAATACAGGTTCAAGGCGACAAAAGAAGGCTGCAAAGGGTGTTTATAAATCTTCTGGATAATGCCTTAAAATATTCGCCAGCCAATGGAAAGATTGATATTTTTTTTGAGCCTGTGTCAGAAAATGGAACAGATTGGCTGCTGCTGAAGATTGAGGATGATGGGCCAGGCATCCTTCCAACAGAGCTTAACAGGATATTTGAGCCATTTCAGAAAAAAACTGAGAAAAGAGACGGCAAAACAGGAACTGGTTTGGGGCTCTATTTCTGCAAGGTGGTGGTTGAGCTTCACCACGGAAGGATATGGGCTGAAAACAAAAAGGGAAAAGGCGCAGTATTTTTTATCAAGATCCCGATTGGAGAAAAATAATATGCCTATTAAAATTATTATTGCTGATGACCAGAGGCTCTTTCGTCAGGGCCTTAGAAGCCTGTTGGAGCAGGAGGGGGATATGGAGGTAATTGGAGAGGCTGCTGACGGCCAAGATGCATTTACCCTTGCACAAGAGGCCAATCCCGATGTTATTCTCATGGATGTGGAGATGCCGAAGCTTGACGGCATTCAGGCCAGCCGCATGATTTTAGAAAGGCAGCCTGATATAAAGATACTCATGCTCTCTGTTCATAATGAAGATGAAAGGGTCATATCAGCAATCAGATCAGGGGCATCCGGTTATATTATGAAGGATGCAGACCATAAGGAATTTATCAAGATAATAAGAAGCACTTTTGCAGGAGAAAAGATATCCTCGCCATTTCTTGCAAATCTCACACCGAGGATTCTATTTAAGATACATAACCCTGCCGGTATGGATGAAGAGATAGAAAAGGAGATTAATGAAAAATATTCTTTGACAGAGCGCGAAAAAGAGATATTAGGACATCTCCTTAAAGGCAAGAGCAATAAAGAGATGTCAGACCTTATGTTTGTATCAACAGAGACAGTTAAAACACACCTGCAGAACATTTATAAAAAGCTTGGCGTAAAGAGCAGGATGGAGGCTGCCCTCCTTTTTTTAAAGGAAAAACGATAATCGCTGTTAATTTAATTCCCTTTCTCCCCCTTTTAGGGGATATTTAGCCCTATCAGTGTGATAAAAATCCTACTTACTGGTAATTTACTCTGACTCCCTTTCTCAGATATAGTATATACAATAAGAAAGGAGGAAGGGTTATGAAAAATCTAACAGTTTTTCTAAGCGTCATATTTATTGTTTTCTTCTTCGGAGGCATTATGCCAGCTCATGCAGATGAGATGGTTCTTAAGCCTCGCGTCCCTGCTGATAAAATGGCATTAGCAAAAGGCATGGCGAATCCGGGCTCTTTGGACAAGGGTTTTATATCTGCTGGCAAGGAGATATACACAGGTAAGGGCAGATGTGTGATGTGCCATGGCGAGACAGGAAAAGGGGATTCACCAATGGCAGCAGCCTTTAATCCAAAGCCGAGGGACTTTACAAACCTCCAGTGGCAAAAAGTACGGACAGACGGAGAGATATTCTGGGCAATCAGCGAAGGCACAGATTATGGGATGATTCCATTTGGAAGCAGCCTCAGCGAAAAAGAGAGATGGGAGCTGGTAAACTACATAAGGGAAATTGGCAGACTTGCAAACCCGACTCTTGCAAAAGAGCAATAAGGAAAAATAGGGCGCAGGACAAGAATGCCCTGCCTAACTTTTAAAAAGGAGAACAAAAAATGAGGATATGGATTAAGGCAATATCAGCAGTAGCAATTGTAATAGCAATAATGATTCTCGCAGCGCCTGATATCACCGTGGCAGCAGGGGAAGAAAAGGCCGTATTAACAACAGCGCCTCAGGTGCCGCCCGCGATTAAGCGCACCACGACCGCAAAGGTAATAATAGAGATGGAGACAAGAGAGGTGAAGGGGCAGCTTGCAGATGGCGTTGAATATGAATTCTGGACATTTAATGGGACAGTGCCAGGGCCATTTGTAAGGGTTCGCGCTGGAGATACAATAGAATTCCGTTTAAAGAATAATGACAAAAGCAAGAACATCCATTCTATTGACATACATGCTGTAACCGGGCCTGGAGGCGGTGCAAAGGCAACACAAACCATTCCCGGCGGACAGACAGCATTTTCATGGAAGGCCTTAAACCCCGGTATATACATCTACCACTGTGCGACATCACATATACCAACACATATTGCAAACGGCATGTATGGATTGCTTCTTGTTGAGCCGGAAAAAGGGCTGCCAAAGGTGGATAAGGAATACTATATTGTTCAGGGTGATTTTTACACAGTTGGAAAGACAGGTGAGAAAGGGCTTCAGGCATTTTCATTGGACAAGGCAAAGGCAGAGCAGCCTGATTATGTAAAGTTTAACGCACTTGCTGCTCCTGGGAATCTAAAAGCCGATGTCGGGGAGAAGGTGCGTTTATATATAGGTAATGGCGGGCCAAATCTGACATCAGCCTTTCATGTAATAGGAGAGATATTTGATGTTGTGTATCAACAGGGTGCAGTAGGCTCAGAGCCTGCGAAAAATGTCCAGACAACGTTAATACCGCCTGGCGGCGCTGCAATAGTTGACTTTAAGGTAGATGTGCCTGGCGCATATATACTTGTTGACCATGCAATATTCCGTGCA